>CANBEE010000040.1 GCA_947367415.1 uncultured Bacteroidales bacterium | reverse complement strand
ACGAGATGACGTCGAGTCTCGTGGGCTCGGAGATGTGTATAAGAGACAGTCTTTATTCTCTAAAACATACTGTACAAGTGGATGATTTGCATTTAATACAAGCGTGGTTCCTTCGTCACCAAATCCACCCATTCCCATACCATTCATAGCATACATTTTCATCATATCCTGCATACGACGTGATTCTTCTGAAAGAGTCATCATTGATGCCACTTTCTCATTTTTAAGATTTTCCATATACAAATATTGAATACCCGTTAAAATCTGAGGATACATGCTTTCCAATGTCTTGTTGTCTGACTCGTATCTGTATTTCTCCACCAAATCCGCACGATCACGCTTTATTTTGGTAATAATCGCATCTATCTTTTTACAAGTATTGTCAATCGTGTTGGTTATATCAGAAAGCATTGGTTCTGTTATTCTTTGGGATACATCCACGTTCAGCAGTTGTATGGAAGAATCAACCTTTTCACGTTCCACTTTTCTACTCTTATAAGCTACTGTAGCTCCTCCGACTGCAAGTGACAACCAAGGACTAAAAAAGGCCGAAATAATTGTAGGGAGCAAAGTTAAAGTGTTTTCCCAAACATCCGATTTATTTTCATTATCAGCACCTTCCACATTATACTCAGTTTTTGAGGACAAGTTCTTAAAATCTATTTCATCGGATAGCGACAACTTTTGAAAAGACAAAGAAACTCCAAGAATATAGTTCAATAGTTCAGCATCTGATGCATTCAAACTCATTCTAAATTCATTACTTCCTGACAACAAGTCAGATATATGCTCGCCTATTACGCGCTGTATTTCCTTATAATCACGTGGCAAACGCATTTCTCTCAACTGAGATTTAAGTACCTCTTCAGACTGCTTGAAAATACTGCTTAAACTTACTTTTTCCATAATAAATACTATTTTACGTTTATATTATAATCCTTAAAGTCCTTCATACAATCAACATCTTCATTGAACTCGGCCTTCATCTCTTCCAAGTTGTCAATGTCATTCACCTCATGGAATACATCCATCATATCTGAGAACTCTTCGTTACTCATCATTTCATTCAATATCTGCAAATCCTCGTTGGGCGTAGATACACCACACATAAAAGCAGACAACATATTATCAGATATATCCATCATGATTTCTTCTTATTATTCTTGTTAAAAATTACACATTTCAGTTCCTTGATGGCTGCCTTTTTCTCTTTCTTGAACTGCGATTCAGTAAGCCCCATCTCAGCAGAAATCTCATCGTAACTTTTCTTTTGTACGAATATAGAGCGGATAATCTGCCTAAAACCATCATTCGAAATTCTCGCAATATAGATATGCATATCGTCCATTTCTTCAGAAAAGAGATAAACATCTTCAAACTGTTCCATACTACGCTTTTTGATGTTGTAGATATTATCTACTGATGTCTGGAGCTCTTTCGCCAGTTCCTCAAGGGATTTACCCTCAATATAGTACGCATACATGACATACCGATACCTTTCATTGGGCATCAACGAGATTTGCTTGTTTACGTCCAATCTGACATTCAATGTCTGTTCTTCGTTAGAAGCCTCTATATTAGAGATGTTATCAGTAGTAATCCGTTCCGTTTGCAATACTTTGCTTTTATTCGTAGAGAACAAATCAGAATACTCAGGATAGTTATTGGCGACCACACCTTTGAAGGATTTAATGGCACTGCGAGCAATCTTTTTCAGCTCTTGACTTTTCACTCCGAGCAAGACACATATCTCATCGTCCGATTTGTTCTTGATATACATATTCCACATGTATTTGCGGTATGTGGCAACGCCCATATCGCAAATCATATTTTCCAACAGGGAAGTTTCCTTTAATATCTCAGGGATTTCAAACACTTCGCCATTAGGTGTGTAGAAACGGCGCACTGCGACAGTCTTTATCCAATCAAAAAGACTCGTGCGATAATCAAATGTCTGCAGATTATGCCAAAACTCACCATCAGCATTCGGTTTCTTTAAATACAAATACAAATCATTCACCAGTTCATCATAATCTGCATCATTACCATATATCGTCCATAGGATTTTCTTGAACAAAGGTTCACACTTCTTATAAAAGAAGTTATAGGCATACATATCATCGTTGCATATCTTCTCAATATGCAGCCTGTCACGCTCATTAATCTCCTCAAAAGAAAGGCTGCGTTCCTTTGTCATACGATATGTTTGTTCATCTACAAGCATATTTCATGGTCGGCAGTACGGACTGCACTTTTCTCGTAGACTCCCCGAACGAGTGGTTGTATATTCAAAAAGAAAAAACGTGGGAATCTGTACCTGTCACTCGTCCCACTCTTTGAGGCCTTCGCATTGCCCTATCCGTCGAAACGAGCAACGCAGAAGCCCACGCTGATATGTAGAATATAGCCAACGAAGACACGAAGACACTGAAAGCCTTCGAGGAATCCTCGCAGTTGATATGCTATACTGTATATACATATCCCGCAGAGATCTACCGTTGCTTTGTTTTTGACGGATAATTGAAAGTTGCGAAGTTCCAAACAGTCAAGCACAAAGCGCTAAGTAAACGCCTTTTCTTATGTCAAAGAAATCCCACCCCTACCTTCTCGCCCTAAAGCGAGACTCCAGCGTGGGTTCTCGGTCGCAAATGTAACGACTTTATTTTACAATATGCAACAATTCTTCAATTATTTTTCATTTTGCAATGCAAATATTGCAATACAACAAAGCTGCGATTTAGGCAGAAGGGGTATGGGTTAAAATAAACAGCCACAGGCTGCACGATGACGATAACGCTGACGATAACCCTTAAGATTACCACTATAGGCATTGACAAGCAGTATTCACGATACTATCTGCCGAAGTGTCGCCGACGCATGCTAACGCAAAGTGTTAAAGCATGTTGATGGCGACACTTCGGTAGATTAACGATGACGATAACGTTAACGATAACATCTATTCCTATTATTAAGGGCCTTAAATATGTCTATTCAGCGGTATCACCGCATACACCCTGTGGTCGTGGTGCTGGTGGCGAGTGACGCCCATGGCACGGAGGATGCTGCCGAAGCGGTATGCGCTGACCCGCTCCATCAGGCGTGGCTGTTGCTGGTGCCGATGAACGAGGCTATGCGCGGCAGCGTGGTGCTCTGCTTGGCTTATGCCTTGCGCATGCGGAGCGTGGGCATCTGCATGAGGTTCTTCAGCGTGCTCTGCTTGCGGGCCGAGTAGCGGTCATACTCGTCGAGGTTGATGAGGAGGCAATCGACGAGCTTGCGCTCACACTGGCTCTCGGCCGAGAGGTCGAAGTTGTCGGTGTAGAACATACGCAGCTCGGGTGGCAGCAGCAGTCGGCAGAAGGTGCTCTTGTGCATGCCCTGCTGCTCGCTCACGAGGATGGGTGCCACGCTGTTGGCATAGAGGGCATCGTCTCTGCCCTGTGCCTGCATCACCAGAGCAAGCATCCAGCGGCAGAGGTAGCCCACCATCGTTTCGTCCGAAGTGAGGCGCTGCATCAGGGGATGCAAGCGGTCGGTGCCATCCCACTCGGGGAGCGTGCCGAAGTAGTGCGTCACGGGATGGTAGGGTGCGATGTGCATGGACTCGGCAGCAATGTGTACGCCCTCGGCCCACCACACGTTGTGCCCGTCGGCCTGGAGGTCGGCCATCCAGGTCTTGTAGACGCGCTGGGTGACGGCAGCGAACGATGCATCGCTGCCCTTCATGCGGTACTCGGACTGCTCGGTGAGCACATTGTAGCGCAGCTCGTACTTTTCGCGGAGCAGGGACTCAATCTCGGGAATGGTCAGTTTTGAGTTGAAAGTTGAAAGATGAGAGTTGAAAGATTTATCGTCATCGTTATGATGGCGTCTTTCGACCTTCGAAGTTCGAACTTCGCTCCCTTCTAACCTCTCACCCTTAATCTTTACCAAGTTATCGTTAACGTTAACGTCAACGTACACGCCTTGCGTGTTCTTGAGCGCTGTTACTCTTCTTCGCAGCCACTCGATTGCTTTTTGAAATAGATCTTTTACATTCATAATAAATAGGCATATTAAGTTATACATTATATTTGTTCTTCTATGGAATTACCCCCTCCGCTTCGTCTCTTCGTTTCTCCGCTCGTCCCCCTTAACGGGCGACAGTTCTCTTTAGTTAGTTCTGTATTCCGTGGCTCTGCACTGTCCCTCTTTAAGGGGGACGAGCCCGAAGGGCGGAGGGGGTAACAATATTATCAATCCATTATTCTCAAAAATTCCTGTTCAAAATTGGGTGTGAGCACGCCTTTGCCCATCGCATCCCGTATCTCGCCGAGTGTCCAGAAGCGTCCGCCGTCGAGCTCTGCACTGGGGCGAATCGCACCTTCATATACCGTTTTATATACGTGTATCAACTCCTTTTCACGCTCCGATTCAAAGACGTAGCGAAGCAGAAACTCGGGTGTGAAGTCCTCGATACCCAACTCTTCGCGCACTTCGCGGCGCAGCGCTTCACAGATTTCCTCGCCAAAGTCCACGTGGCCGCCTACGGCCGTGTCCCACTTGCCAGGCTGGATATCCTTCCATAGGGGGCGTTGCTGGAGATAGAGACGCCCCTCCGCGTCAAACACGTGGAGATGCACCACGGGGTGCAATCGCTTGCTTCCGTCGTGGCACTCGCCTCGGGTGGCCTTGCCGATTACACGGCCTTCCTCGTCGACGAGGGGGAAGAGTTCTTGGTTGTTGTCTTGCATAGTTTGTTGTTCTCTTTGAGCAGACGGCGTCTGCTCTTACTATAAATTAGGGGACGAGTAGCGAACTGTCACCATAGCTCAAGAAGCGGAAGTCATGAGCAAGGGCATACTCATAGATCTTGCGCCAATCACCCTTCACAAAGGCCGACACGAGCAGTAGCAGTGTGCTCTTGGGCTGATGGAAGTTGGTGACGATACGCCGCACGATATGGAACGTGTAGCCCGGCGCAATCATAATCTGCGTATTGGTGTGCAGGGCACGCAACTCGTGGCGGTCGAGATAGTCGAGGATATGATGCAAGGCCTCCAAGGTGGTGAGGCGATTGTTTTCCTCTTCATAGGGCATCCACTGGGTCACGCGTAGCTGCTCCTCCGAGGCATCGGGGCAGCGGCTAATGAGTACTCCTATATAATATAGGCTCTCGAGTGTGCGCACCGAGGTAGTGCCCACGGCAATGGCCTCGCCATGGTGTGCAATAAGTTTCTCAATCGTGCTGCGCTCCACCACGATGTATTCCGAGTGCATCTCGTGGTCGCCTATCTCGGCACTCTTCACGGGCTTGAAGGTACCTGCACCTACGTGCAGCGTCACCTCATCGCGCTCTATCCCCTTGGCATCGATAGTTTGTAGTACCCGCTCGGTAAAGTGGAGCCCTGCGGTAGGTGCCGCCACCGACCCCTTTATCTTCGAGTATACCGTCTGATAGGTCTGCTTGTCGCTCTCCTCGGTCTTTCTGTTCAGATAGGGAGGTATGGGGAGTTCGCCCACGGCTTCGAGCACCTCGGCAAAAGTCACCGTGGCATCGTCCCAAGCAAAGGTGATGCGGTGTCCCGTGCCCACGGCCTCACCACGCGTGGCAGTGAGTGTCAGAGCGCGGTCGCGCACCTTGATTTCACGGCTCAGCACGCCTTCCTTCCATTTTTTGAGGTTACCCACCAGGCAAAGCCAGCTACACTGCTTGGTTTGTGCAAACATCTGCACATACTCGTTCGGCACCAATGGCTCAAGACAGAAGACCTCGATGAGCGCTCCCGTCTCCTTGCGGAAATGCAGGCGGGCCTGTATCACTCGGGTATTGTTGAACACCATGAGTGCTCCCGAAGGCAGATGCTCGGGAAGCGAAGAAAAGGTGTCTTCGCTCACCTCGCCGCCCCGATAGAGCAGCAACTTGGAGCTATCGCGCTCGGCAAGCGGAAATTTGGCTATGCGTTCATCGGGCAACGGATAGTCAAACTCATCAATAGCGATATGTCGTGTCTGTTCGTTCATACTGCAAAATTAGCGCAAACTGAGCGTTGAAGAAAAAAAATCACAAAAATTTTCATATTCTTGCAACTTTTCGCACCTTTGTTACGTCTAATGGATAGAATAACGAACAAAACTTAATAATAAAGCACTATGAAACTACTGAAAACCGCACTTTGCGCACTGGCCCTGACGGCAAGCATAGGCACTACAGCACAAGTAAAGCAAACTGATGAGACACGCATCGGTGAATGGCTCATCATCGAAGAATATGAGATTACAGACGATGATGCCACCGTAAGGCGAGAGACAAAGGTAAAAGTCGGAGACAAAAAGTACACTACGCCCCGTCGCCGTATGCGAGCCCACTACCCCACCTACTACATGGGATTCAGCCGCCTGAGCAACGACGCTTTCAGCATGGACTATGCCAATGGCATCAGCCAGAATCAAAGCAAATGCTGGGATTGGGGCGTGTACCTCTGCGAGCACAGCATTGCCTTCAACAAGCGCGGCACCATCGGCCTTAGCTATGCCTTCGGATTCGGACGCAGCAGCTATAAGTTCAACGATGCCCAATACTTCTACAACAGCAATGGCCTCATCAGCTATGGCGTCAATCCTATAAACACGAACCAATACGATGAGACCTGGTTCCGCTACTGGGGCTTCCGCCTGCCTATCAACCTGGAACTTCAACACTATGTGAACGGCAAGCCCTTCTTCCTCACCTTTGGTCCCGAGATTGAGTACCGCTTCGCTCCCAAGTCATTGGGACGAATTGATGGTGGCAAGCAGCGCAACATCAGCAAGAACTATAACCTTAACCCACTCAACGTAAACCTTATGGCTCAGGTGGGCTACAACAATATCGGCTTCATGGCCAAGCTCTCGCTTATCGACCTTTTCCAGAACCCGATGAGACCCGAGTGGCCTATAGGTGGTGATGGTCCTCTCAGAGGTCCCAATTGTGAAGTCTATCCACTTACCATGGGATTCTCTATCTTCTATTAATATAATACACCTTCTCTTAAAGTTTGGCAGCGAGACTCCTCGCTGCTTTTTTTATTCGTTCATTTGCACTATCTTTGTCGATTAATTACAAAAATGCACAAAAATGCAGGAAAATTCCCCTACCCGCACCCCCTCAGTTCTATTGTCGCTTCTTCCGTTGGCAATCCTTATCGGACTGCTCGCACTCACCATCTACCTTTTTGGCAGTGACGCTTTGGGTGGCGGTAGCCAAGTATGTCTTCTCGTAGCCTCAGGCGTATGCGTACTGATAGGTATGGGTATACTGAAGAAATCATGGAATGAGTTTGAAGAGGCTATGGTGCGCAACATCACGGGAGTGGGCACAGCCATCATCATCCTACTCATCATAGGCGCACTGTCAGGTGCCTGGATAGCAAGCGGTGTAGTACCTACGCTCATCTACTACGGAGTGCAAGTGATACACCCCGACTTCTTTCTCCTGTGCACCTGCATCATCTGTGCCATAGTCTCGGTCATGACAGGCAGCTCGTGGACCACCATTGCCACCATTGGTATAGCCCTAATGGGTATCGGCAAGGCACAAGGCTTCAGCGAAGGATGGATTGCCGGAGCCATCATCTCAGGAGCCTACTTTGGCGACAAGGTGTCACCACTCTCGGACACTACCGTACTCGCCTCATCCACAACGGGCACTCCACTCTTTACACACATCCGCTACATGATGTATACCACTGTGCCTTCGATGACTATAGCCCTCATCATCTTTGCCGTTGCGGGACTCTCGCACGAAGCCTCTGATACATCGAACATCGCCCTATTCACCGAGGCACTTGGTGCCAAATTCACGATTACACCGTGGTTGCTCCTCGTACCCGTCATCACAGGCGTACTCATCGCTCGCCGCGTACCTTCCATCATCACCCTATTCATATCAACCATGCTCGCTGTGATTGCAGCAGTTATCTTTCAGCCCCATCTGCTTGCCGAGATTGGAGAAAGCAACCCTGGCGACATACTTGGCATGGTAAAAGGAACCTTCATCATGCTCTTCGGAGCAACAAACCTCGATGCAGGCAGCGTAGAAGTGAATGAGCTGATTGCAACTCGTGGCATGGCAGGCATGATGGACACCATCTGGCTTGTCATCTGCGCCATGTGCTTTGGCGGAGCTATGACAGCAGGAGGTATGCTTGAGAGCATCACCCGCCTATTTGTAAGGTTCACCCGTCGGCGAGTAGGAATGGTAACCTCTACCGTCAGTTCGGGTCTTTTCTTTAACGTCGCCACGGCAGACCAGTATATTTCTATCATCCTCACGAGCAATATGTTCAAGGATATCTACAAATGTAATGGATATGAGAGCCGACTACTGAGCCGTACGACCGAAGATGCCGTAACCGTCACTTCCGTACTTGTCCCTTGGAATACCTGCGGCATGACACAAGCCACCATTCTCGGTGTAGCCACACTGACCTATCTGCCCTACTGCTTCTTCAACCTCATCAGTCCGCTGATGAGTATACTTGTAGCGTGGACAGGATATAAAATCATCCAGCATAAGAAACCTGAATAAAAGCATAAAAAAAGCCAGCTACATTGAGTCGGCTTTATTTATGCTTCGTACTACCTACTTCATTTATACATTCGCTTCGTTACCTCTACGCGGCCATCGCTATACACCTTGCGGCAGATAACAATGCCTGAGCGCGGAGCAGCCAAAGGCTCTCCCTCAATGGTATAATAGGTTATCGTGCAGGGAGAAGCGACAGGCATTTCTATAGCAGTATCCTTTACATTTAGGGAAGCCACCACGTCAGCAGGCGCCTCTTCAAAGCCTCCTCTGGTGAGGAAGCGCATATTGGTTACCGTAAGTGGATAGCTACCCACAGACAATTGCCGGTCAGCAGTCAAGAGCAATGTAAACAGGTCACCCTCCGTGCCGGCTATAGGAGCATTACTTGCCGAATACCCTACTATGCGATATGAGCCGTCTTTCAGATAGCCATTCCTCAGGACATGAGTTCCCGCCAAACGCTCAGAAGCAGCCATATCTGTAAAGTCATCAAACACAGTGATCCCTTCGGGTAGCTCAACATCCATTTGGAACGCGATATAGGGCTGTGCATTATCCAAAGAGACAGCCAACTTCCACTCCATACCGTCAGGCATTCCATCAACACGTACCGATAGTGCCTTGTCTACACCCTTCCAATCTCCATCAGCGACTGAGGGCATCGGACTGTTCTGCTCTTCGATTTCCTCGCAAAGCCATGCCACATCACTAATAGTGATATCTCCATTCACATCCATATCGGCTTGGTCAAAATCGAATGCCAGAGACTTCTTGTCGAACATATAAGAGAGGAGCATATTAAGGTCATCAGAGGCAACAGCCTTGTCCCCATTGACATCCCCATAGAGAGGCACCATAGGAACATCCAAGTTATAAGCAGTAAGGTTATCGAAAATATAGTGTGCACGGGCCTCGAGCCATGTTTTCATGTTTTCGGCAGTGTACTCATAGTTCCATCCATCGCCCCACTGGTATGCATTTTCAACGAATGAGTTGTTGACATAAGCAAAGTAATCATCAGCATAGTCAATCAGCTCCTGCAGATGATTCTCCATAAAATCGCACCAAAGCTCATAATACTTGCGCTTTACCAACTCACTTGACTTCCACAATTTGAAGAAGAATCTGTTGCCCTTACCTGAAGGATGGTAGCCAAACAGGTTCTGCTCAGGCGAAGAGGTACAATATCCGCGATCGCCCTCATATCCATATCCCCAGTCAAAGTCCCATACAGGGCCGAAGACATAAGGACTACCCAGATCATTCAAATTCTCCTTGTAGAGGAAGGTACTCTTGGGATGTCCCAGCTCGGTATTGAGCACAAGTTCATTGACAAGCATGAAACGGACAAGCATATCCACATCGACCAATCGCTCAAAGTGAGAATCATTGTAAACGGATGTCTCGAAACGATTGAAATCCGTCTTCACCTGCGCCATATCCAACACTGTCTCTCCCTCCGAGAAATCTGGTTCTTTGATATTTACTGGCAGACTATAGCTATTAGAATAAAATCTGTAGGTCTCGTCGTAATACGTATCAAGCTCAAGAAAAACTGCAGCAGCCTCATCGTCGAGATCTATACTGTTGTTGGCAAGTCCGGTCTTCTGCGTAAAGATATAGCTTCCGCGATACAGTCCATTCATATAAAGGTCTACCGGCACTACATCGTTGGCTCCCGCAGCCCCTACCATACGTGCCACCTTCATTGCCATGGGATTACTCATCATTGAGCCTGTCTGAGCTTGGGCTATGAGGTTCCAGTTCTTGCCTTTCTTCAACCCAAAAGGCTTGACAGAGCTGGCAAACTTCAGTCTATACGGGTTCTTTGCAAAAGGATTGCTGCTCCAGCTGGAGTTTCCTCGTCCCTTTATCTGCACCGAATCCTCAAAGTCGGCAAACACACCATTCCCGTCAATCATAATGAGTGCATTCAGATAATAATCCTTGCTTGACACCATTTGGCCACCATCAACATAGATGTCAATGCGTGGTACAGATGCCGCCTTATCTGTTAGCCAAGTGACATCGACCGGAACTTCGCGCCCGAGCGGTCTCATACAATAGGCGTAGCGTGCCGGTTCCAGCAACACTGGGCCTCCGCTTGCATCCTTCACCTCATACAGGCGAAACTCACTTATACATAGATAGTTCTTATACCCTACCCTCACAGCTGTAAAGCGAAGATGACTATACGAAGCACCCAAAGCAATCGTAGGCGAAGTATAGGATGCTAAGGGCAGACCATCACTCTCATCAATCGTTGCGACCTCTACCCAATCCCTGCCATCATTAGAGGCCTCGATACGCCATTCAAGCACATGGTAGCGATCATTATTGAGGCGACCTGAATAGTAGAATTGCAAGTCACTTATCGGCTTGGTAAGAGCAACCGAGATGTATACCTGTTTATTGAGATCAACCTCATAGACAGGATCGGCCGACCAGGTGGAGTGGAATATCGTATTTACATTGTTGTCGAGCATCATACCCAGCCCTTCGCCCTCAATGGCAGTGGGGGCATTGGTCGAGAGCATATCCTCTGTAAGAGCAACACTTTCGATAACTTCATCGGTTTCGCTCCACACCTCATCACTAATCTTTTCCATTGAGAAACGCTGATACTTAGGGTATCCCAATGTATACACGATCTCATCAGCAAAGCGCAGACGCGAAACACCACTCACCTGAGCCACACCATCAACATAGGCAACAGCATCCTTGTCGCTAAGCTTATATGTCGGTGTCAACCACTTGCCAATGGCGGCAACAGTAGCCGTCACCTTCCCATCGGTTATAGTTCCGTAAACATCATTGACAAGCTGCTCATTGGCATTGTCGTTAAAATCAAACTCTACGAACTGCGGGAAGGCCGGCGCAACACTGCTCACGGAGTCTACCGCCGATACACCCCATTCACACACGCTATCATTAACAAGCGTGAGTACATACCCATCACTGGTTGTCTCAAGCATCTTCACATACTCCAGCGGATAAGCCTCGACGCTACCATCAGAAAAATACACATAATGGCAAGCATCGGTCTGAGCTACCGAGACTTCTGTCAGGAAGCCTAACAGAACAAGTAATATAATCTGTCGCAATTTCATGGTATGATACAAAACAAAAGTGAATAATAGCTACACAGGTTATCACAGCAAGTGCCCTACTCGACCTTCAAGGTAGTTCCCTCAACACAAACAGTTACGTTGACACCACCAGGAAGCACGAATGTGCCTGATGCTATTTTACTGTCACAGATGATACTAACAGTAATCTCGCGCGCAGCCTTCCCTGCAACGCTGAGACTTACGGTACGAGAATCTCCGGCAGCCTGCATGGCTGTAATGCCATCACCCTTCACAAAGACATGGAGTGCATCGCCTACAGAGTGATTCTCCTCAACGACAAACGTTGCCGTAGATTTACTATCATCTATGATGGTGGGCACGCTGAACACTGGGGCTCCAAGCGGACAAGTCGCATCGCGTAGCACACATACGCTGTCGTCGACAAAATTGGAGAGCAAGAGATAGTGAGCGCCATTCGGGTCAGGAGCGATAACGCCATTCCATCCCTCAGGCACCACATCGGTTAACACTTGAAGACCATCGCTCATTGCCTGCGTAGTAGCAGCATCCACATTGCTATAGTAAATGATATGGCGGCGGTCTACGACCTCGCCTTCCGAGAAGTTACGGCTCTCGGCTGAATATGAAGAGTAGAGCTTGGCCGTATGGATAGAGTTGTTGAGCGAACGGTCACCGAAAGCCATGCTGCGCGCACTCTTCGACACGACACCCAACTCGTTGTCAACGTTAATCCACGGAGTCTGCCATGTGGTAAGCGTGCTACCGTCGAGTTTAGCAGACTGTTGACAATACACCGTCCTCTCCTTCTTCATCATAGGATCCACGCTGATAGCCATCAAGCCTCCCTGCTCACGGGTAATGGTGCCAGCAACATTACCACGCACATAGTCGAGGTAGACGACTGCATTACCTGGAGTAGAATAGATTGCAAAGCGATTGTTGAGGGTAGCCTCGTTGGTATTTAGCTCACCATTCATGGTGTAGCTGTTGCCACTAAGCTTATATATGCCCTCCACTACAGGCACAGCATTGGTTCGCTTGCCTTCCACAGTATACCATCCAAGGAAGTTACCCGTATTATTGGCACGATAAGGCACAATGATTTTATTCTTATCAGGACTGTTGGCTGCGATATATCCTGTATAGCTACGCAGGCCCTTGCTCCAAGAGAAGCAGGTGAATCGATCCGCAGTCGCAGCACGTACGATATTCTGTGTATCAAAAACCTTGGCATCGGCATAGCGAGCATTGAAGTCACTCCACGCTGTAGCCTTAAGATCAGCTGTGGAAAGTGTCTCGTGCATCAACCATGTCATCATCACGCGGTGAGCCTCTACACCCATTCGGCGGGCACCCACATCGGCATTGAGTAGCCATGAGCCATCAGCAGTGGTCTGCTGACGTGCCTTGATATACTTATAGGCCATATTCTCGAGCATGAGTGCATTGGGGTCGCGTAGGAAGCAAGCCATCGTTGAGTACGAAGTAATCTGGTCAAAGAGGAAGAGACTCCAGTCATTACCATTGGGCATGGCTAGTTCGCCATCGGCCAGAGCCAGCCAGTTGAGCACCTCGTCCATCACCTCCTGATTGTTGTGCATCAGAGCATTGGTCCTCCACTTCTCCACGCCTGTAGTACCCAGCTGAAACATCTTCAGTGCCAGGGCAGCCTCGCCCAGTTCCTGCATCACCACGTTCTGGTAGCTGGTATGGAAGAGGTTATGGTTCTGCAAGGTGAAGTCGTCGTAGAGGTTCTTGCCCTTATATAGGTCGGCCACGGTGGTATTGTCATAGTCAGGGTCGATGACGGTCTTGTCAGTAGCATCGGCATAGTGCGAGTAGCTGTTGATGGCAAACTCACGGAGGCGGGCAAACCACTTCGGTGCCAGCTCATCATTAGGGAAGAGACCCAAGGTAGCAGCCAGCACATCTGCTTCCCACCCATTTTCCTCAGCCTTTGAGTCAGAGGCATAGCCCGTGGGGATAGAACGTTCCAGTTCATAGTTACACTCTGCCTTGAGCAGGGCATAGATGTATCCCTTCTGTTCGTCAGTGAGTTTGTCCCACTGGAAGTAGGCCGAGTAGGCTACCGACATGGCCCAAAGCGATGACTCCCATGTGTAGTCGTTCTTGCTCGTGGAGCCCCAATAATTGTTGCCCTTGCACACCTTGAGGCGATTGGCCTTGTGGGTAGAGTAGGCAAACACGAGCGACTGCATGGCCATATCCTCAATCTCGGTCCATGTCACACCCTCGGGCAGCGTCACCTTATCCTTGGCATACTTCACCAGAAAAGCACATATCATCGAGAGGTCTGCATTAGGACGTACTCCACGCTCATCATTGGCCATGGTGTTCTCACCACGGAAGCAGCCACACACCTCACCCAAACTATTGGGAGCGACGCAAGGCTGAAAATCATTCTTCATCCAAAGGGAAAAATCGGCCAACATCTGCAAGATATCGTCCTTCATCTCATCCTCAGGCACAAATTTATGGGTGATAACTCCCTCTGTAGGACTCGTCACCTCTTTCTTCTCATCTACACCTGCAGCAGCCATAGTACACACTGCTGCACAAAGCGCTGCTATACATACATAAAGTCTCTTCATGTCTATCGTATTATTTATGGTATTCCTAAATC
>CANBEE010000039.1 GCA_947367415.1 uncultured Bacteroidales bacterium | reverse complement strand
TCTGCGTGAGACCTAATCACACGTACTGTGTGAAAAATACCCCTCAATAGTCGTTTACAATTCTCTTGACACCATCTGTCAAGTTGGAAACATTGAAATTGATTAGCAATCCTACTTGTTTATCCATTAATTTTAGATAAGTCAATAATTGCTTGTAATGGACTGGTTTAAATTCCTCTACCGATTTTAGTTCCACTATTAACTGGTTATCTATGAGTAGGTCTATTCGTAATCCCTCGCCAATATCTACGCCTTTGTAATTCATACTCACTTCTACTTGTGACTTTACAGGGATATTGTTGAGCTTCAGTTCATGCATAAGGGCCTTCTCATATGCAGACTCCAACAAGCCTGGGCCGAGCGTGCGATGTACTTCTATTGCGCATCCAATGACTTTGTAAGATAATTCGTCAAGAGCTTTCATTGTGGTATATATGTGTTTGGTTGCGAAAGTAGCAAAATAATTAGATATACCAAAGCCTTATCTCGCACGAATTATTTTTTTATGCAGAAACTATGAGTTTCCTTGCACACAAAGACTTTTTATTCTCTCACGCAGAGTCGCAGAGGACACAGAGAACGCTTGCGACGCTCGCGTTAGCCTGCCGGATGGGAAGCACGGCGGAGCATGTGCGTCTCTGGCTCTTCGCGTTCTCTGCGTGAGACAACACTCATTACGAAGGTTGCTCTTACACGAGGATTTCTTTCTCACGCAGAGTCGCAGAGGACACAGAGAACGCTTGCGATGCTCGCGTTGGTCTGCCGGATGGGAAGCACGGCGGAGCATGTGCGTCTCTGTGCTCTTCGTATTCTCTGCGTGAGACCTAATCACATGTACTGTGTGAAAGATACCCCTCAATAGTCATTTGCGGATCTTTTGACGCCTTCCTTCAACTCCTCCCTATGGCGAAAGTTCATAAATCGGTTGGCAATGGCAGTGCTTGCACACAGCAACGATGACGTTCTTGGACGAGCCAAGTGCTTGCGCTATTAACGTTAACCTCTTTGACAAATCAGAAAAATGACGTAACTGTCAGTACTTCCTTGCAAGTACTGCAGTACTTAAGGCCAAGTACTCGAGTACTTGCGGCTCAGTACTGGAGTACTGACGGGGAAGTACTGGATTTTGTATTGTTTTTCGGGCAAATAGGCCGTAACTTTACAGTGTAGAGGCGAGGAGAAATAGAATCAGCCTTAATTTCACCTCTGCCATTGCCAACCGATTTATGAACTTTCGCCATAGGGAAGCGCCTTTTTTGTTCCGTATCACAGTAGACGCTACACGTCCGATGATGCAATTTTCGCCCATTCCATCGGTGTTTTTCACTTTGCAATACTTTTGCAATACCCAAATTTGTTGTTTTTTGCCGTAGAATGCCTATATTTGCTCTCAATAACGAAAATGAAGAACATTTTGTACTATGAAAAAGAGGATTTTTAGTTTGCTACTCCTGCTCTGTTCCATTATCACAGGTACCGCCACAGCGCAAGAATCTGGAGATAAAGAACGTTTCTTCCCTGCAAACAGCATTCGTTGCACCAACGTGATAACCGTAAACTTTGCGGAAATGGACCAGACAGTTCCTAAAGAGACCATCTACTATGAGATGTGGACGGGCAATGACACCATCGTTGACGGGAAGCCATGTGTGACGTTGTGGCAACAGTTTGACCGCGACATCACCACTATAACCGATCATCCGCATAAAGCCTTCACACCTGAGTTGGAGGGTGTCATCTATGAGGCAGACAACGGATATGTATACTTCAAATACATGAATGACGATGGCAACGACTGGGAGTTCCTCTACGACTTCTCATCGCCCAACCGTAATGAAGGAGATACCATTTGTCTTGGAATGAACGACATGGAAGAAACCATATACGAAGGCATCGACCAAATAAGCACATGTACCCTGCACAATGGCAGAGAAGTACAAGTCGCAGAAGGTCTGATGTATGGTATCGGCTATCAGAGTTACCCATTCTTCTTCCCCAATTACATGTGGGTGATGATTAATGCTTACGTCCCCATATATGACCCTATAAACTTTTATCGTAACGGTGAACTCCTGTGGGGAGTTCCGTACGATATGCACAGCAAACTCGCAGCCAATGAACGGGATTTGGATGTAGACGGCAAGAAGTGGCACATCAGGACACAAGTACCTTATATCGACGACAGATATACGAATGATGTGTTCATGTGGATTGAGGGAGACACGATTGTGGAGGATATCAGATACAAAAAGCTATACAAGCAAACACGCAACGTGAAGGATAGTAGCATGGGGACAATTGAAGTAGGCTACTGCAGACAAGAAGGAGATAAGTATTATCAAGACGGGAAACTTATGTTTGATTTCGGGCTTGGAGAAGGTGATATGTTTGCGACAAGTACCGAAAATGAAGAAGCTGGTTTCTTTTATACAGTAGTGAGCATTGGTGATACCCTATTGCTTGATGGACTACCACGCAAATATATGGTCATTGCGCCAAGCTACGAAGGTATGACAAAATCAAACCACACCGACATATGGATCGAGGGTATAGGCTCGCTTTCCATGGGAATCTTCGAAAATGACTTCTATTACATGGATGGTCTGAAAAAAGAGTTACAATGTTGCTCCTATAATGATATATATATCTACAAAAAGAAAGAAGAATCCAAAACCTATCTCGTCACCGAAGGTAAGCAGTGGGTTGTCTATTATGAGCAGTCATGGAACCAAGACCAGCCTGTAGTCACGCATACTTTTCGCTTGCAGGGCGACACGGTAATCAATGGGTTTACCTACAAGAAGAAGTGGATGAGCGTTGAGAAGGACTTGTCTGATTGGTCTCTTTTCCCTAGTTACATGAGAGAGGAGAACGGGAAAGTATACGTGATGAACTCGCGTGGTGAGGAGGCATTATGGTTCGATTATAACGCACAGGTGGGCGACACCCTTTGCCTTACAAGTAAGCAAGCAACGCAACAGTGTTATGGACTTGTGACTTCCATCGACGATGTTGTCCTCGAACATAGCGATGGCAAGCAACGCAAACGTTACGAAGTCGTGTTGGGCCGGGAAGCAATGTCTGGTGGGGTATATTTTACCGATGAATGCATCTATATCCATGAGGATGTCGGGATGTTTAATTCGCCCATCTATGGCTATGGCTTGGGAGATCATACACTATTCAATTATGGCAATAAATTCAAGTTGCTTTGTGTACATGATAATGGCATTGCTCTGTATCAGTCGCCCGATGGATGTTATAAAGAGGGAACTTCCAAGACCTATCTCGTCACCGAAGGTAAGCAATGGGCAGTGGAACGCTACACAATGGGAGGAGTGCAGGGAGTCTATTCTTACTGCTTGCAGGGCGACACCATTATCAACGGAAAAGAATACAAGATAGAACACGAAGGCTGTGGAAAGGACTTGTCGGGCATGAAACCCTCTGGACGTTATATGCGTGAGGAGAATGGCAGAGTATACAGTTATGTCCATACGGAGCGTTATAAAGATGAGGACGAGGTTCTGTTCTTTGACTTCAATCTTGAGGATGGCGATACGATAGTCTACATTCCTGATGTATATAGCCTTCATGTCATGGATGTATATGATGCCGTTGTTCCTCACAGTGACGGGCAGTCACGCAAATGCTATGAGGTGGAACTATGGAATATTCGCGAAGAAGGAGTCTATGATTCCGACGATTTTGGCGGTACCTTTGTCGAAGGCATAGGAAATCTCTGTAGTGGACTTTCTGACCCAGGTTTTGGATTAGTAGGAAGCAACCAAAGACTGCTCTATGTGAAGCAAGGCGACACGATATTGTATCAGAGAGAAGAGGAAAAGGAGGAACCTAAAACCTATCTCGTCACCGAGGGCAAGGAATGGCAGTTCCGATATTTTGTGGTTCAATACATTCGCGATGTGACATACAAATTGAGTGGAGATACTATTATAGATGGCCACACGTATAAAAAGGAGTGGGTAATGGGATGGAACGGCTCGTCTCAAATGGAACTCACGCAGGGATTCTTACGTGAAGAGAACGGCAAGGTCTACCGCAAGGAATATAATAAAGAAGAGTACCTATGGTTTGACTACAATGCCAACATCGGTGACACCATTTTCTATGTAAATAGTTTTGTCAAAGTTGTTGGCCATAGTGACACCACCATCATATGTAACGGAGTAAGCCGAACGTATAAGGGCGTAGATGTACAGGTAGGAGGTTACGATGTAAACATTAGCACTCCTGACTCATCAACCAATTATGAGCATTTCCTCTTTCCCGGATATATAGCGACCTTCTACGAAGAATTAGGCTTATTTACCACTGGTGATATTGTACGCTCCCCAAGCTTTAATATGGAGGGTTGTGTTGGTTATTTGCTTTATGTGAAGCAAGGCGACACGATATTGTATCAGAGAGAAGAGGAAAAGGAGGAACCGATACTCCCCATTGCTGTGGATGGCATGGAGTGGGAGATTAAGGTCGGGCAGTCCTACTATATCTCCGATGTGCAGATGTGGATTAATGGCGACGTCACAGTCGATAATATCCCATGCAAGAGACTCTATACTCGTACTACTCAACTCTGGGATGGCGGCATCGAGGACCTTGAGATAGGTTACTGCTATCAAGATGGCGACAAGTATTATCAAAATGGCAAGCTGATGTTTGACTTTGGTTTGGATGTGGGCGATATGTTTACTACCGAATTGGGTAATAAGATAATGGTGTCGAATGTATCGGATACTATTCTCAACGATGGCGTGAAGAGAAAAATGCTCACGGTCAAGTATAGTGGACGTACAGATAAATGGGTTGAGGGTATAGGCTCGCTTACCATGGGAATATACACCAACGACTTTACTACTTATGGCGTCATGAAGGAACTGCAGAATTGCTCTTACAACGGAGAGTATATCTACGATAAGAACCTACCCGACCCATCGCGCCCCACCACCAAACGTGGCTACGGTATCTATCACGGTGACACTTACCTCCATGCCTACACAATCAATGAAGCCGAAGCGGTAACCGACTCTACCGACTTTGCACGCTGGAACGACAAGACGGTCATCTACTTTGATGTGGACACCATCGGCCCCAATGCCTTCTCGGGCGCAACGTTCCGCCAAGGCCAGATACTCTACTTCACCGAGAGGCTCAATACTATCTTCAAGGATGCATTCACGGACCTCAATATCATCAAGCGCACTTCACAGGAGTCACTAATGAGCGATGACCTGACGCTGGTGTTTGCCGGAGCCAATCCTCCAGGCATAGACAAGAACTATATCATGGACTATGCCGACAGCACATGCCATATTAACTACGTAGTGCCCGACCTCGAGACCTACATCAAGGACGACATCCAGTGGACCTATACCACATTGATGACCATCGACGACTTTGTACGCGGATACATCTCGCCCGAGAATGAGGTGACCGTATCGGACACAACAGAGGCGGATGCCAGTGTCGACAACGCAAACGCAGGGGAAGTCGGCCCGACGGCTCCTCCCACAATACGAGCCTCGGTGCGTCCGCGTGGCGATATCCCTGTACGCATTGGCGAGGGCGAGAACAAGGATATCTATAGTCGTGCCCCTGCATGGCAGTACTATACGGTGGAAGTGGTGGTGACCGACTGCCATGCCGACACCCTCTACACTGCCAGTCAGGAATGCCGTGCCCACGGACAGTGCGACTTTGTCATAGAGCTTCCCTACTATCCCGACGGCGGCTACGTCTATCTCCACTCGCGCAGCATCGATATGTTTGGCCGTGCCACAGAGTGGGCTGTGCTGAAGGTACAGGTCGAAACCGCAATCGACGAACTGCTCCAACCCGGCACTCCCAACGTATACTACGACCTGCAAGGCCGCCCCGTAGCGAATCCCACGCGTGGTATATATATAAGGAATGGGCGAAAGGTGGTTGTCGTGCGATAGCATGTGAACGTAATTTGTGGCCGATTCGTGGCTTCTCGTGTCAGGAAAAAGACATGAATTAGCACGAATTGGCCACGAATTTTTATAATTGGTAAAAATCTAATATCCGATGAAATGGCGCTTTTTGGAAGCATGATGCATTTGTTACGCTCTTGTTACGCATTTGTTACGCTAAAAATTTGCTCTGTTCATTCTTGCTCCCTATCTTTGCCTCACCTATTTATCCAACAATCCGATACTGTTATGAGAAAAACACTGCTACCTTTATTCTTGATGTGGAGCACGAGTTTGGCTCTGCATGCACAAGACGAGTTTAGCACACTCGTAGTAGAGACCACGGAGGGTACCAAACTGGAGATTTCGCTGCAGCAGAAACCCGAAGTAAAGATGACGGAGGAGAATCTTACCATTATTTGCGGCGAAGAGGTCACCGGATACACCTACGGCGAGATACGCAAGTTTTACTTCATCACCCCCAACAATGGGGTGGGCATAGCAGTGCCCACCGACGAACGTGTCATACGCATTGAGTACCGTGACTACACGGCCACTATCCATGGTGTAGACAACCCTGCGAGTATTCAGCTGTATGCTTTGGGCGGCAAGCGCATTGCTGCAGCTACAAGCAGCGATGGCACTGCCGTCACCGTATCGCTCTCGTCACTTGCCCCAGGCATTTATATCCTCGACATTGACGGTAAACAATCATTCAAACTACTGAAACGATGAAAAAGGCCATTCTCTCCCTCCTCATAGCCTGCATGGCAACAGCTGGCCATGCACAGGATCACATGCATATCAGCAGCCTTTGGTATGGCTACAACGGCATCCCGATATCGGAAATAGACAGCATCACCTACGGCGAGCTGAGCCATCAGGACAAGTTACCGGCACTCATTGCCAGTGACCCCAACCTGAGCCTCTTCAATGAAGCATTGCTGCTGACCCACATGGACGACTCGCTAGTGGCCTATATCAACTATGACTGGTATATCGAACCTGGGAAACCCACTTGGTGGGGACGTAATCCGATGTTGACACTGTCGTACTATAAGTTTACGGCTTTTGTGGAGCCCAATGAGGTATATGCCCGATATGGCATACACACGATTGATGACCTGAAGGCTTACGCAGCCAAAGTCTACGATGAGGTGTACCCCGAGGATGCAGCCATCACCGACCCTACTGACCGCCGCAACTCGCTCAACCGATTCGTGTCGTACCATTTCATCGACAGGTATGCCACTACGGCCAATCTCGTAGCGTTAAATACCGAAGTATATAGAAACTATGACCGCGAAGCGGTGGACATAGCCTCGTGGTATGAGACACTGATGCCTCACTCGATACTGCGCTGCTCGGCTCCGCTGCTTACGGAGGGCGAAGAGCAACTCTACATAAACCGCCGCGGCATACAGGACCGTGCCGATGAGCGTGGCGTATTTGTCAAGGGAGCACGCATCACCCACTCGGCGTCAACGAAAAACGGTGTGTACCATTATATAGATGATATCATTGCCTACGACAAGGCCACGCAGGATGTTGCGCTCAATCAACAGATCATACTAACTACCACAACGCTCACTCCTGAGCTGATGAATGGTGAGCCTCAGAAGGAGGCTTTCGATGGAAACACCATTTCCTATAAGATTACGCCAGAAATGGAGATGGAGGACATACGCTTCAGTGGCCTAGAGGAGATATGGTACAGCTATGCCCCAGGATTCTGGAGCCTGGA
The DNA here is from genome assembly GCA_947367415.1 of uncultured Bacteroidales bacterium. Taxonomy (GTDB): domain Bacteria; phylum Bacteroidota; class Bacteroidia; order Bacteroidales; family Bacteroidaceae; genus UBA1189. The sequence continues at coordinate 6,793 of CANBEE010000039.1, read as the reverse complement.
TAACGATGAACTTGTCATAGAGCATCGCGGAGGAGAGGTGGCCATATCTTTTGATATCCCAGCCGTGCCGGCCGGAGAGTATGAGCTGTGTCTGGGCTGTGTGATTACATTCGGAGGAGGGGATATGAAAATACACTTCACCTTCAACGGCGAGGCCTGCGGAGACAGTCTGCTAATCACCCAGCCTATGGATTTGGGGTGGAAGAGCGATGCCGAGCTGGGTAGCGAACAAGCCATAGCCGAGAACGATAGCCTGCTATACACGTTTCGTTGGCGCAAGGGACTGGACTATTTCTATCCTGACGATGAAGAGAAATACAAAGAGTATCGCATGCGCGACCTGCAGTATACAGGACGCTATGTGGTGACGCGCTTCACCTCGGATGGCAAGAGTGGCAATCGCCTTGATGTGACGATGCACAGCAATTCGGGCTTTCAGTTTGGAATCGACTTCATCGAACTATGCCCTACCGAGATTTACGAAAAGAAGTAACCCTACTAAATGAATAATGACATGAAAAGAACTATCATAGCTGCATGGTGCATACTGTTCTCGCTCGGGATGTGTGCACAGAAGGCATTGATCATACATAAGAAGGATGGCACAAAAATAGAGTTTCCCGTCAAAGCCATCAGTGACTTACGCTTCACTGACAAGGCTATAATAGAAGACAATGACTACACACGCATAACCCACCACATCGTGTACACTCCTGCTACCCCAGACGAAACGATAGACGTTGCTTTCTACGTTTTCTGCCAAAGCGGAATGGAGTTTGGGGATGCGGGTATCTGTTACTCTACCACATCTGGGGACTTCAGTAACAGAATCCCTTATAAAGAGATGTACATCAAGTATAATGGGAATGTGACTAGTGAGCGTAAGATCTACGGAACCGACACCCTCTTCTACGGAGAGATTACCGGGCTAGAGTTTGAAACTACCTACTACTGCCACTCGTATGTCAACTACCAAGGCACTTACTACTACAGTGAGGAGTATAGTATCAATACCGGCAAACCTCGAATGAGCTGGTACGGAGCTACGGTAGACCCTGAGCTATATGTCGAGACGGGATTTGTGATGCCTTCCGAAGAGGCTTGGAACGCCCTAACATCGAGTTCATCCCATATCAATCATCGCCCCGCATTCCTGCTCGACGAGTGGAACCGCTATGCGACTCCCGAACGCGTAAAAGAGATGAAGTCGCTATGCAATACCACGATAGAGTGTAGCGACGGCACACTGTATCTGCTCGATGCGGTGGACGAGGGGTTTGTAGCTCATGTTATGGAACTCTGTAGTAAGGAAATCGTGATGCTGGGCGGCGAAGCCGAATACAGTCATAGCCAAGAGCCCGTAGAGGTGGTATGTGATGCCTCTTGGGGAGTACCTGGCAATGTGTATTGGGAATACAGTGGCACTACTGTTACTGCTAATCCGGATCTTACCTACACCACATCGTTGCCATTGCTTGCCAACTATAAGTATAAGGTGGAGGTTGTCATGGCTCCCGAAACGGTGGACGAAGAGAAATTGCCAAATAAGTACAATCTTTTGTTCCAAAATGAGTACAAAGAGCCGCTGGGTAAAAGAATGGCTGAAAATGCCACCCAATGTGCCGTTCACTCCTTTGAGGTGGTTACCACCCAGTTTGTAGAAAGTGTAGTGCGTATCAGCGGCGTGGTCGGAAGCCGTGAAACAGGCTATGACCGCAGCCTCCGTGTCGCACAAATAAAAATCACACCGATAGAACCGTGTTTTGAGGAGCCGATTGCTGAGTAATCTGCTATGAGTAAGTGTTACAGAAGTATTGCATCGTGAAAATGCAATACTTTTGCAAGACGAAAAAGTTGTCTGGGCATGACGATGTTTGCAACTTTGCACTGCGAATCCCGACAGAGCGGGAGGCAAACAGAATCATTAACAAATCAAAAAAGTACAGAGATTATGAAAAAGACAATGACACTCCTTGCAGGCCTGATGATGGCTATGAGTATTTCGGCACGCTCGTATGTGGCCGTGGCAGACACGGGGTATGTTGCCCCTGGCGACACGGCTGAGGTGACTCCTCCTGTAACTCCACCCGTGGGAGATGAGGTAGTGCCCGATGAGGACGAAATGGTGGACACGACAAGTCAGAAAGAGTTCTCGCTCGTGGTGGACGAGGTGGAACTGCATGTAGGCGAGACCTTCCAGATAGAACTGACGTGGCATTACCCCGACGTGGTGTCAGCGTATGGTAAGTATGTGACCTATTATTGCAACTCCGATATAGTAGCCGTTGACAGCAAAGGCCTTATCACAGCTCGTCGCATAGGAACCACCTATGTGTATGTGACTGGCAATGGAGTGCAGCGTGAATGCCGCGTTACGGTAGTAGAGGGCGAGCCCGATGTGGTGCAACATCAGAAAGGACGTATGACGTTGCCGTTGGGTGAATTCCTCGACGACCAAGCCAACGACTTCGAGGTGACGCTAACTAATGGTGTCCTGCGCTTGACTGGCTCATTCTGGGGCCATGCCTGCATCCCCTCTGAGTTGGAATATGAGATTCTCGATGGAGCAGCTTTCTTTGAAATCTACACCAATTATGAAGACTCCACTTGCACCGACGGCTGGCAAGGCTCCTTCATGGTGCGCCAGACGATAGATGTTAGCTTTGAAAACTGCACCTCTGATGTTTACAACGTTTACGTAAGCAACGTACACTATGAAGTATATGAAGAGGGAGCGATGAATTCCATCGTATACCGTGCTGCTCCCAATCGTTATGGAACGGATACCAATGTGAATCTGAACATAGAGAACGATACTGCAGCACTTACTGCAGAGATAGGAGAAGATTCCGTCTGTATCCAAGGCTATTACCTGTCGAACTGCGGAATGGGGCTGTATTGTGTTGCCGAAGAGCAGGATGGAAACATTGCACTGACATTCTACGAGGTAGGTGTGATAGGTGCCAATTGCGTAGGAAACCACTACGTTGACTTCACCATTCCTCGCCTGGCAGAGCAGATTGACCGTATCTACGTATGCGATTCCTATGACCAGAGTGTCAAAATGGAAGTAAAGGTGCAGGGAAGTACCTCTGTAGATGCTGTACTGAAAGAAACGATTGCTCCTTATTATGATCTCATGGGCCGCCCCGTAGCGAATCCGACACGTGGACTGTATATACGGGATGGAAAGAAAATAGTAGTTGAATAGCACAATAATGCTTTATTGGCAAAATGGTAGTTGAGGGTGTGTTGATATCAACACACCCTCAACTCTGCTTTACTTTGTCATTCTTCGCTGTGCTCAGGATGAAAAATTGTATTTTGATTTATCGGACACCAATATTTGGGATTAAACCCCGAAACGTTTTTTCAGCATAATGATGATAAATAGATTCTATAAATGATTATTAGATGATGCTATTGTGTGTTGTATGATCGGTTATTCTTCCAAGGCCATCATCGCCTCTTCCCATTCGGCTTCGGCTTCGGCCAATGTCGTTTTCAACTTGCCGTACTGCTCGAAGAGGGCAGGGTTGGCTGCACCTGCAGGTGTGGCCATCCACTCTTCCAATTCCTTCAGTTCGGTCTCTATTTGGGTTACACGCTTCTCGCATTCTTCTACTCTCTTCTGCAATTTGCGTTGCACCTTGGCTTGCTCTTTGCGGGCTGCATAAGATGTGGAAGGTCCACCTCCATCGCCTCCCTTTATTGCGGGGGACTGACATTGCGGAGTCTTCAACTCCTCCTTAGGTGGAGGATTCAGGTGGGTTTCACCCTTCTTCTCCAAATATTCATAGATGCCGCCCAGGTGCTCTTTTACCTTGCCGCCTCCAAACTCATAGACCTTGGTGACGAGGCCATCCAGGAACTCACGGTCGTGGCTCACGAGGATAACGGTGCCGTCGAACTCTCGGATTGCCTCCTTGAGCACATCCTTGGAGCGCATGTCGAGGTGATTGGTCGGCTCGTCGAGGATAAGCAGGTTGACCGATTCGAGCAACAGCTTGATCATGGCCAGTCGGCTGCGCTCACCACCCGAGAGCACCTTGACCTTCTTGTCGGATGCTTCGCCGCCAAACATGAAGGCGCCGAGGATGTCTCGTATCTTGAGACGGATGTCGCCTACTGCAACACGGTCGATGGTGTCAAATACGGTGAGGTTCTCGTCAAGTAGCTGTGCTTGGTTCTGCGCGAAATAGCCAATTTCCACATTATGGCCCAATGTGAGCTTACCATCAAAAGGAATTTCTCCCATGATGCATTTCACGAGTGTACTCTTGCCTTCACCATTTCTTCCCACAAAAGCTACCTTCTCGCCACGACGGATAGTGAGGTTTACATCCTTGAACACAAGATGATCGCCATAGCTCTTGGCTGTATCCTCGCAGATGATGGGGTAGCTGCCACTACGCTGGGCAGGGCGGAACTTGAGTCGCAAGGTGCTGCGGTCTTCCTCATCGATGACTACGGGCACCATCTTCTCTAATTGCTTGATGCGGCTCTGCACCTGTATGGCCTTGGTGGGCTTGTAGCGGAAGCGCTCAATGAAGTCGGTGATGTCGGCTATCTCCTTCTGTTGGTTCTCGTAGGCGCGGAGCTGCTGCTCACGACGCTCACGGCGCAACACCACATACTCGTCATACTTTACGCGATAGTCGTGAATAGTGCCACAAGTAATCTCTATTGTACGGTTGGTGACATTGTTGATGAAAGCACGGTCGTGGCTCACGAGCACCACAGCCTTGCCGTTGCGTGCAAGGAAGTCCTCGAGCCATTGTATACTTTCTATGTCGAGGTGATTGGTCGGCTCGTCGAGCAACAGTACATCGGGGTGCTGCAATAGCAGCTTGGCCAACTCGATACGCATGCGCCAACCGCCCGAGAACTCCGATGTGGGGCGGTCAAAATCTTCGCGACGGAAACCCAGACCGACCAATGTCTGCTCCATCTCGGCATGGTAGTTGGCCCCACCGATAATTTGGAAACGTTCGTTCTCACGAGTGAAACGGTCGATCAGTTCATGATACGACTCGCTTTCATAGTCGGTACGTTCGGCCAGCTCAGTAGCCAGTTTGTCGAGCATCGCTTTCTGCTCGCTGATGTGGGCGAAAGCCAGTTCGGTCTCTTCACGAACAGTGCGCTCATCGACCAGCTTCATCACCTGAGGAAGGTAACATACCGAGATATCCTTAGGCATACTCACTGTGCCGTCGGTAGGCTGCTGTAGGCCGGCCAGAATCTTGAGCATGGTACTCTTGCCCGCACCATTCTTTCCCACTAAGGCTATGCGGTCCTTGGGGTTGATGATATAGCTGACTCCCTGAAACAGCGGCGTAGCGCCGAACTCCACCTTTAGATTCTCGATACTAATCATAATGGCTGCAAAATTAAGCATTAAAATTGACAATCGTTAATTGATAATTGATATTTTTAATGTACATTTGCACATATCAACAATAAAATCCTATTGATATGAAGAAACTATTATGTGCATGGGCAGCACTGACAATGTGCGTCGTCGGATTTGCACAGAATCAGATACACCAGAGCGATGTACGCTTTGTGGCTGTACCTGACCATGCTGACTGGAATTATCGCACAGGAGAGAATGCGCGAATAGATTTGATGGTGTTTGCCTACGGAGTGCCTTGTGATGGCATGGAGGTGAGCTACGAGATTGGCCCCGAACTGTTGCCTGCCGACACCAAAGGCACGCTAACTCTGAAGAACGGGCGTGCTACCCTACAGTTGGGTACCATGAAGAAACCTGGATTCCGCGACTGTCGCTTCACGGTGAAGCACGGTGCCAAGCAATACAAGCATCATGTAAAGGTCGCTTTCTCGCCCGAGAAGATAGTGCCCACAGTGAAGATGCCTGCAGACTTCGAGGAATTCTGGATAAGCACCAAGGAGGAGGCTGCCAAATGTCCGATGACGGTGCAGCGCACCTTCGTGCCCGAATATAGTAATGAAAAGGTCGATTGCTACCTTATTAAGCTTCAATGCTACCGCAAGGGACAATATGTATATGGCTATCTCACCCAGCCCAAGGCCAAGGGTACTTATCCCGTGGTGTTCAATCCGCCCGGTGCAGGCATCAAGCCCATGGACCCGCTCAAGACAATGTACTTTGCCGAGAACGGCATCATCTGTTTCAATATGGAAATACATGGCATACGTCCTAATCTTGATGCTGCTACCTATAAAGAGGTGAGCGCAGCTTTCGGCAATGACAACAACAGCTATCTGGTCAATGGCCTCGACAACCGGGAAAACTACTATATGCGTAAGGTGTATATGGCTTGCGTGCGTGCTCTCGACTACCTCACTTCGCTCCCCGAATGGGACGGCAAAAACCTCATAGCACAGGGTGGTAGCCAAGGAGGAGCATTGGCCATTATCACGGCTGGCCTCGACAAGCGCATTACTCAATGCGTTGCCAATCACCCTGCCTTGAGCGATATGGAGGGCTATCTGCACGACCAATGTGGTGGTTACCCTCACCTGACCAAGTACAATGAACAATTGACAAAGGAAAAGGTTAAGGTATTGGCCTACTACGATGTGGTGAACTTTGCCAAGCGGCTCACCGTGCCTACATACCTCACGTGGGGCTACAATGACAACACTTGTCCGGCCACCACGAGCTATGCCGTATACAACAGCATTACGGCCCCCAAGGAAGCACTCATCACACCCATCAACGAGCAGTGGGGGTCAACAGAGACAAGGCACAACCAGATGTACTGGATAAAAGAGCCCGTGAAATAAACCCTGTCGTAAAGAAAAG
>CANBEE010000038.1 GCA_947367415.1 uncultured Bacteroidales bacterium | reverse complement strand
CACTTACCACGTGAACCCCACAGGCAAGTTCGTCATCGGAGGTCCCCACGGCGACACAGGCCTCACCGGACGCAAGATCATTGTCGACACCTACGGAGGTAAGGGAGCCCACGGAGGCGGAGCCTTCAGCGGCAAAGACCCCAGCAAGGTCGACCGCAGTGCAGCCTACGCCGCCCGCCACATAGCCAAGAACCTCGTAGCGGCAGGCGTAGCCGACGAGATACTGGTACAGGTTTCCTACGCCATCGGCGTGGCCAAGCCCATCAACATCTATGTCGATACCTACGGACGCGGCCATGTGCCCATGACCGACGGCGAGATAGCCCAGAAGATCGATGAGCTCTTCGACCTCCGCCCCAAAGCCATCGAGGAGCGCCTCAAGCTGCGCAACCCCATCTACTCGGAGACAGCCGCCTACGGCCACATGGGACGCCAGCCACAGACCGTCACCAAGAGCTTCCGCTCACGCTACGAGGGCGACAAGGACGTCACCGTCGAGCTCTTCACCTGGGAAAAGCTCGACTACGTGGACAAGATAAAAGAGGCTTTCGGACTATAACGCATTTGAGCGTTAAACAAAGACAAGAGGGTGTGTCGCAATTGCAACACACCCTCTCCTTTTTACTTCAGTTTGTAGGTCACCCACCGATTACTCCTTCAGCAGACGCTGTATCTCTGCCTCAAGGTCCTTCACGCTTGCATCGCGCATCACCAGCTCGTTGGCTCGGTTGATCAGGAAGTAGGTAGGGAGCTCGCGCACCCCGTAAAGGGTAGCCGACTTGCTGTAGGGCGCCTCCTCATCGCGCACACATACCCAAGGAAGATTCTCGGCAGCCGTTTTCCAGAAATGCTCGTTCGGGTCGAGCGATACCTGATAGATCTCGAGCCCCTGAGCCGAATACTTGTCGTACAGCTCACGCTGAATGATGATGCGGGCAGCCGACTGCTCGTGAGCATAAGCCGTGAAGTCGAGCATCACCACCTTACCCTTGAGCTCGGTAAGGCTACGCACGGCACCGTCGATGTCCGGCAAGGCAATGTCGATGATAGAGGCCTCCACAATCTTGTCCTGCAGGGCACTGTAGTCCACCTGCTGCGCAGGACGCGTATTCCTCATACCCTTGAGCGCTATGCTCTTGAGGTTCTTGGTGCGCTCGGCCTCCGGGTGGAAGAGGTCAAGGTTGGTAGCAACGGCAGCAAAACAGCGGATATCATCGCGCTGGGTGAGAGGGTCAAAGATAAGTGTACCTCCCAGACGCTGGAAGAGAGCAAAGTAAGCGTATGGCTTACTGGGGTCGGCATAGATATATTCCATGCGCACCTCCTTCTTGTAGTTGTTCACCAGCGTGTCGATACGTGCACGTGTAATGCCCAATTCGGGACCAGAGTTGCGCACCAGCATCTGCACAGCACGCTGCAGCTCCCCCAGCTTGTGCACTAGGCGCTTGAGCACGACGTTATCCTCCGAGCCCTCAACCTGATATGCCACGCTCATGGCAGGCAGCGCCGCTGTGACGTGCAGTGTCTCGGTGGAGTCTACAGAGAGGTATACGATCTCGTTGTCAACTCGCAGGCGGTAGAAGTCAAAGCATTCGGGCTGGGGAACACGGAAGCTGAATGCTCCATTGCCCTTCAGCCGTGCCGAGTCGGCTACGGTCGTGCGCTCCACCCCGATGCAATCGAGGTAGAGAATCTTTCCATCAGCTTCAGTAATCTGGCCCTCGATAATAGCCATCGGTTGCTGCTGTGTGCAGCCCACTGCCGCCAGCAAAGCGGTCAGCATAAGAGTATTTTGCAGTTTTTTCATCATTTTATCGTAATTATGGTGCAAAGCTAAGGAAAAATACTGAATTGACGATAACATTTCTGCCGAATGTGTACTATTTAACGTGAGTTCGATATAATTTTAGAATATAGATAGTTGCCTGTCATTGATGAAATCCACATCAATGGCAGGCTTCTTTTCAAAGAAACAATATGCAGCAATTGCACTCAGGGCATTAGCAATAAAATTGTTGAACGAACGATGTCTGAAGTGTTCTATCTGTGCGATGTTCTTAAGTTCATCGTTCACGGTCTCTATAAGTGCCGATGAATTCTGCAAGTTTTTTGATGCACAACTGGAAAAATCAATGCTTGAAAGCGTGGATGAGAGGGAACCTCTTAAGGAGGGATAAAAAATTTCTTTTACAATGAAGAGAACTACCGGGACCGCACGAACGCAACGCCATCCGGCGGAGAACACTCGGCAAAGCCGACAAGCGCGGGCGAAGCGACGCGCTTCGCCTCAGAAATATCCAAATAAATTTGCATTTTCGCTCGGTTTGCACTAACTTTGTCCGAATTTTGGATGAATGTATCAATTTAGACGTAATATATAAATAAGTTAAGATGAATCCGATTACAAAATCAGTGACTCTCCCCGACGGAAGAGTCATCACGCTGGAAACCGGGAAATTGGCCAAGCAGGCCGACGGCGCAGTGATGCTGCGCATGGGCAACACCATGTTGCTGGCTACAGTATGTGCCGCCAAAGATGCAGTTCCCGGCACCGATTTCATGCCTTTACAGGTTGAGTACAGAGAGAAATATGCCTCATTTGGCCGTTACCCCGGTGGCTTCACCAAACGTGAGGGTAAGGCTTCAGACAATGAGATTCTGACTTGCCGTTTGGTGGACCGCGCATTGCGTCCCCTCTTCCCCGACAACTATCACGCAGAGGTGTATGTAAACATCATCCTCTTCTCTGCTGATGGTGTAGATATGCCCGATGCATTGGCAGGCTTCGCTGCTTCTGCCGCATTGGCTGTTTCTGACATTCCCTTCAACGGCCCCATCTCTGAGGTGCGCGTAGCCCGCGTAGATGGTGAGTTCGTGATCAACCCCACCTTCGCACAGCTCGAGCGTGCCGACATGGACCTCATGGTAGGCGCCACCATCGACAACATCATGATGGTAGAGGGCGAGATGAAGGAGGTATCGGAGCTCGACCTGCTCGAGGCCATGAAGGCTGCCCACGAGGCTATCAAGGTACAGTGCCAGGCTCAGCTCGAGCTGATGGAAGAGGTAGGCTCTACCGTGAAGCGTGAGTACTGCCACGAGGTGAACGACGAGGAGCTCCGCGCCGAGGTGAAGGCTGCCTGCTACGACAAGGCATACGCCATCGCTGCTGAGGGCAACCGCGACAAGCACGCTCGTGCCGAGGCCTTCGAGCTCGTACGCGAAGAGTACAAGGCTGCATACACCGAGGCTCACGCCGAGATGGATGCCGACGAGCTCGCCGAGAAGCTCTCGCTCATCAACCGCTACTACCACGATGTAGAGAAGGACGCCATGCGTCGCTGCATCCTTGACGAAGGCAAGCGTCTCGACGGCCGCTCTACTACCGATATCCGTCCCATCTGGTGCGAGGTTGGCTACCTGCCCGGTCCTCACGGCTCAGCTGTGTTTACCCGTGGCGAGACCCAGTCGCTCACCTCTGTGACCTTGGGTACCAAGTCTGATGAGAAGCTCATCGACGACGTGCTCAACCAGTCAAAGGAGCGTTTCCTCCTCCACTACAACTTCCCCCCCTTCTCTACCGGTGAGGCTAAGGCACAGCGCGGCGTAGGCCGCCGTGAGATTGGTCACGGCCACCTCGCATGGCGTGCGCTGAAGGAGGTACTTCCTGTAGACTATCCCTACTGCGTGCGCGTAGTATCTGATATCCTCGAGTCAAACGGCTCATCATCTATGGCTACCGTATGTGCCGGTACCCTCGCATTGATGGACGCCGGTGTTCCCATCCGCAAGCCGGTTTCAGGTATCGCCATGGGGCTTATCAAGAACGCAGGCGAAGAGAAGTATGCCGTGCTGAGCGATATCCTCGGTGATGAGGACCACTTGGGCGACATGGACTTCAAGACCACCGGTACGGCCGACGGTTTGACCGCTACACAGATGGACATCAAGTGCGACGGCCTCTCTTACGAGATCCTCGAGAAGGCACTCTACCAGGCACGTGACGCACGTCTCCACATCCTCGGCAAGATCACCGAGTGCATCGCCGAGCCTCGCGAAGACCTCAAGCCCCATGCACCCCGCATCGTATCTATCACCATCCCCAAGGAGTTCATCGGTGCTGTCATTGGCCCGGGTGGAAAGATCATCCAGGGTATCCAGGAGGAGACTGGTGCTACCGTATCTATCGAAGAGACCGACGGCGTAGGCAAGGTAGAAATCGCCGGCACCTGCAAGGAGGCTATCGATGGCGCACTCTCTAAAATCCGCGCTATCGTGGCAGTTCCTGAGGTTGGTGAGGTATACACCGGTAAGGTACGCAGCGTGATGCCCTACGGTGCATTCGTTGAGTTTATGCCTGGCCGCGACGGCTTGCTCCACATTTCTGAAATTGACTGGAAGCGCTTCGAGACCATGGAGGAGACCGGTATCCAGGAGGGTGACAACATCGACGTGAAGTTGCTCGACATCGACCCCAAGACCGGTAAGTTCAAACTCTCACACCGCGTGCTCATCGAGAAGCCCGAAGGCTATGAGGAGCGTCCCGCACGCCCCCGTCGCGAGCGTCCCGAGCGTGGCGAGCGTCGTCCCCGCCCCCATCGTGAGGAGTAAGATAACACAAGGGAGCTGACAAGCTCCTGCACAGATATAAAATTTTCTCTCATGAGAGGTGCAATTCCACAAGGGGTTGCGCCTCTTTTTTTCATTTCATCGCAGAGGTGGCTTGATATTATTGAGCATCATCCTCCATCTTTAGGAAAAAAAACTTATCTTTGCAGAAATTTGAGAAGCAACAAAGCATAAACCATAGGTAGTAGCATAAGGATGGAGAAAATCATTGACCCCATAAGCAAGGAATTACTCAAGGCAGAGCTTACCGCCGACAAGCTGCTTCGCCACACCAACCGTGGCGGTAACGAGCTTTACATCATCGATGCCCACGACGCACCGAACGTAATGCAAGAGATAGGTCGCCTGCGCGAGATAGCTTTCCGCGCCGGAGGCGGCGGAACGGGTCTGAATGCCGACATCGACGAGTTTGACACCATGGAGGTGCCCTACAAGCAGCTCGTGGTGTGGAATCCCGATGCCGAGGAGATTATCGGTGGCTACCGCTATCTGCATGGAGCAGACGTCAAGTTCGACGAGAAAGGACAGCCCATCTTGGCCACCTCACACATGTTTCACTTCTCAGAGAAATTCATCCAGAACTACCTCCCCTACACCCTGGAGCTGGGTCGCTCATTCGTCGCTGTAGAGTACCAGGCATCGCGCAAGGACAGCAAGGGCCTCTTTGCCCTGGACAACCTCTTCGACGGACTTGCCGCCCTCACCGTAGCGCTCGACGATGCCGAATACTTTTTCGGAAAGATGACCATGTACCCCTCGTATGACCGACTGGCACGCGACATGATACTCTACTTCCTCGACAAGCACTTCGGCGACCGACGCCACCTGGTGAATGCCTATTATCCCTTGTTCCTGGAGCACAACCCCAAGCAGTTCCGCGAGCTCTTTGTAGAGGATGACTTCAAGCTCGACTACCGCATACTCAACGCTCAGGTGCGTGCCCGCGGCTGCAACATACCTCCCCTGGTGAATGCCTACATGAACCTCTCGCCCACGATGCTCGTATTCGGCACCGCCATCAACCATGAGTTTGGCGAGGTGGAGGAGACCGGCATCCTCATCAATGTGAACGAGCTGCACGAGGACAAGCGCAAGCGCCACATCATGTCGTTCGTGGACGAACATCCCGAGTATGCCAAGCGCATCAAGGGAACGAAGGTCCTGTTCCCCTTCAGAAGAAAGAAAAGAAAATAATCAGGCCATCCTCCTGGTCAGGAAGCGCCTTACCCCCTCACGTACAGAGTCGAGCCCGAACTCCTCAGGCACTACCCTATCCATGGGTACCCACATGCACTCTGCCACATCGTCATGAGCACTCGGGCAGGCATTAGGGTCAATCGTGCAACGGAAGAAGCTGTCAATCGTATGCACCAGGAAGCCACTATAGAGGTATGTATTGGGTAGCGAGAACAGGAACTCCGCCTTCAGTAACTCACAGCCCGTCTCCTCCAACACCTCACGCGCCACACCCTGCTCGGCACTCTCATACATATCGCAGAAGCCTCCCGGAAGGTCGAGCGTACCCTTGGCTGGCTCTTTGGCACGGCGGCAAACGAGCAGTTCGTCCCGCTCATTGACGATAAACGCCACCGTAGCGGCACTGGGATTAAAGTAATAGACAAAACCGCACTGCTCGCAACGGTATGCCTTCTCGTTATGCTCACGGAAGTTACCGCCACACTGAGGACAGTAGTGAAAGGCGTGGAAGGGGTGCTTATGGCTATTCTTCATATTTACGACAGATTTTTCGCGAAGGTACGGAATATTTTTCTATCTTCGTGGATTCAAACACATATTAGCGATAATTTTAAAGACACAGATTCTTGATATGACACAACAGACCGAGTTTTCATTGCGCCCCTATTCGCGCGGATTTCATCTAATAACCTCTGAGTTGCTTGAGCATCTTCCTGCATTGCCCGAGCAGGGACTGCTGCACCTGTTCGTCAAGCACAGCAGCTGCGGACTCACCATCAATGAGAATGCCGACCCGGATGTGAGGTATGATATGGGACAAATTTTCGACCGCATGGTACGCGAGAACGAGACCTTCTACATGCACACATTTGAAGGGGCCGACGACATGCCCGCACATGCCAAGAGCGTGATCACCGGCTGCAGCCTCACTATCCCCATCACCCGCGGCCGGCTCAATCTGGGCACATGGCAAGGGATATACCTGTGCGAGTTCCGCAACCGTGGCGGTACGCGCCGCATTGTTGCCACCATCGTTTCATAAAAACAAGGAAGAACAAGATGAGAAGAACAATCATAACACTCGGAATGCTGCTATGCTTCTGCTGCACCAGAGCACAGGAAAGCGCTCCCATGCAGTATGAGGTGCTGAAGGGCATGCCCGCCTTCTATGAAGAGCTGAAGGCCACACTCACCTACCCCATGGCTTGGGGCAACAGTCCCACACGACGTTTCCGCAAGTGGCAACGCGAGGGACGCGCCAAGGTGCTGGAGTGCATGAGTCCAGCGCCACCCAAAGCCGACAGCTTTGCTCCCGAGGTGCTTGACGAAGAACAGCGCGAAGGATACAAGGCACAGAAAATTGTCTTCAACATCAACGCCTGGAGCCGCGTACAAGCCTATCTGCTCATCCCCGATGGTGAGGGGCCTTTCCCTGCTGTGCTTGCCCTGCACGACCACGGTGGCCATTTCAGCATTGGCAAGGAGAAGATGGTGCGCCCGTTCAGGGTCACTGATGAGGTGATGGCCGATGCCGAGAAGTGGAGCCATGCCTGCTACGACGGTGAGTTTGTGGGCGACCGCTTGGCTCGCGAGGGCTACGTGGTGCTTACCGTGGATGCACTCTTCTGGGGCGACCGCGGACGCCGCGAAGGGGTCGACTACGATGCACAGCAGGCACTCAACAGCAACCTGCAGCAGATGGGCATGGCCTTCGGCAGCTTCATCGCCTGGGACGACCTGCGCAGCGTGGATTTTCTCAACACACTGCCTTGCGTGGAGCGGGGCGAGATTGCCGTTCTGGGACACTCCATGGGTGCCCACCGAGCATGGATGACGGCTGCCCTCTCCGAAGAGGTGAAGGCAGGCGTGGCCATCTGCTGGATGAACACGACAGAGTATCTGATGACACTCACCAACAACCAGAACAAGGGCGGCTCGGCCTACTCGATGATTATCCCTGGAGTGCGCAACTACCTGGACTATCCACACGTAGCCTCACTGGCCTGCCCCAAGCCGATGCTCTTCATGAACGGCACCAAGGATAAGCTGTTCCCCGTACAGGGAGTCAAGGATGCCTATGCCGAGATGCGCCGCGTATGGCAGTCGCAAGGTGCCGACGAGCTGCTGCAGACATGCCTCGTAGAGTCGCCCCACTACTTTGGCAGGGCGATGCAGCAAGAGGCTATAGCGTTTCTCAACGGGGTGTTCAGGTAGGTTATATCAAACTGACGCTTACTCCCACACTACCGACAATTCACGCAGGAGCGTAGCACTCGCTCCTGTAGAGCCTGTATGCTGGATGCTGATACCGCCATGCGATGACATCTCTATAGGAGCCTCGAGATGCACCTCGGAGACCAGTCCTTCGCGATGAATGGCAGGGAGCGAGCGGGCGTTGCTCACATGAGCCACCAGCTTGCCCCCACATGCCGAGAGGCGAATCACACATCCCGTGCGGTAGCAGATTGATGATACCGGCTCGGTGATAGGAACCGCCACGCCATCGGTATACCGCATCAGGCAGAAGTCCACCGCCTTGTCGTGCTTCACCGTACGCTCTATACGCAGGGCATAGCCCGTAAGGGTGCGCGTATCCATCTTGATGCAGACATCCATGTATTGTCCTGTAGCGCTACCGAAGCCCTGTCCCGCACTCTTGCAGGGGTCCACACGCAGGGTCAGCTCCATATCGCCATACGGGCGAGTCAAGGGAGTGTAGCGCAGGCGTGCGCCACGTACCCCCTGCATCAATCCCCAGGAGCGTGCAGCGCCATCGACACCCCTGCCATATAGCCAAGGCGAGCGCAGCGTATCGGCCATCCAGTTGAAGGCATCGGTATCGGCAGGTTTGCTGGCATCTACGGTCCAATGTCCGGGTATGATGCGAGGCTGTCGCATAGACGGGAAATGCAGAAAATCGTTGTGCAGGCTATCCATGTGCTGTGCCTTGATGCGTACGGCACGGCGTGTCCGAGCATACTGGGGCTGTCCGAGCGGACTGCGCAGGTGTTTAGGCGACACGCTTGCCCAGACGTAGCATCCCTTATCTGCTGCTGTGAGGCGATAGCTACGCAGGGGAATATGGTTGCGCGATACGGCCACCGGTATGGCCTCGTTCTGCAGGGATGAGGGCGAGCGCCACCAGGTAATCTCGGAATGGTCGGCACGTCCCTCCAATGCCAATTGATAGTCCACTACCAAGCTGTCGCCTCGGCGCACGAGCCGTGGAGATGCCGTGAACGCCGGTGACGGCAATTGGCGCGGGTATACGGTAACGACACACGCTGCCTCAAGCCCCGAGGGGTCGGTAGCAAGGATGCACACCCTACAGGGCTCATCATTCTCGTTGCAGCCCTTCACGACAAGGCTCCCATCCGTCTGCCTATGCAGAGCCACACTGCCAGCCTCGCCACTGATGACCCTCCAGGATATATCTGTAGGCATATCCTTGAAGTCGGGCTTCTGCATGAATCCCAGCTTGCAGGCACGCAGATGCAGTGTGTCGACGCCCGACTCAATCCGGGCATACCGGTGAGTGAGGCGTAGCGCCACGGGAGCTTGGGGCAGCTCAATGGTCTGCCGTGCAGGGTTCCAGCCGTCGGCGCCGCCGAGCAGGTTGCGCAGGTTGTAGACCACCGTATCGGGATATTCCACGCGGAAGGCTTCGAGCACAGGCTTTCCCGCCATATCCACCGTCAGATGACTGCGTCCGCTATCGACAAGCAGAGGGCGCCCATCCTGCGTGAGGCCATACTGATAGCTACGCTGGTCGTCGGTGGGGTCCTGCGTCCAGCATATCTGCAGGTTGGGGTGTTCGCATGTCCATCGGCAGTCGACCATGGTCACGGGGCTACCCGCCTTCACCAGATACTGCCTGCCACTGGTACGCGCATGCAGGTCGCAGTTGAGGAATACCGCCCCGGTCCCCTGCGTGCTGTAGAAGGGCTTGCCGCTGAACAGCGTGAAGCGACAGCGATGGTAGACACCCGTGCCACACAGCGCATCATCGGTGCACTCAAAATAGCAGTCCTCGAAGAAGGTACGGCGGGCGCCCACCAGCGGGCACGAGTTGAGACGGCTTATGAAACGGCAGTTGCGGGCAGCCACCCTGTCGCCCTCGCAGATGGCGAGCTGAGCCTGCACGATGGCGTCGGCACGGCGCTTGCGGTTGAGCGCGGGGTTGAGCGGATATTCCAGATCAACGTTGCAGTAGTTGCCCAGGGTCAGATTCTCCAGCTCGATATCTTCGCCCGTGAAGTGCAGCATCGTGAAGTTGCCCATAGCGCCCTGCGTCTGTCCGCGGTTTGAGGCCACGATGACATGTTCGGGGATGTCCGTGAGACCTATGAGGCGGAGGTGGCTGACCCTCACCTTCAGTCCGTAGGGGATGCCCTCTCCCGGGAGGGGACGGCACACGGCAAGGTCGTCGGGGTCGTCGATCCAATACACACTCGGGGCGATATAGATGGCCAGCGGAGTATCCTCGGTATAGATGCCCTGAGGGGCGCGACGCTGGAGGCTGTCGGCCACCAGCAAAGCCTCGCGCAGGGAGGCAAACACATGGGCACCGCTCACGCCACTGTCATCCACCAGCCACGTATGCTCATCGGTGGTAAGCTGCTGGCTCTGATAAACGAAAGTAGTCTGCGCAGCGGAGGCGCATACGCAGACTACTGAAAGGATAAACGAATAGATTCGGTTCATTGTGTCATGATTATTTTACCAGCACCTTGCGTCCGCCAACGATGTAGATGCCCGAGGGTAGCCCATCGAGCGAGGTCGTCGCTGTGCGCACACGCACGCCCGTGATGCTGTATACGTCGACCGGGACACTTACTGCCGGTACCGAAGGTAACTCGATGCTGCTGACAACATCCTCGCTAATCGAGCCGTAGTAGTACAAGCGGAAGTTATCGAAGATGGTCCAGTAGTAGTCCTGCGAGCTGTTGCAGCGCAAGCCTATCTTCATGCTGGCCTTGTCGGTCTTCAGCTCGGTGATGAGTGCGTTCTCATAGAGTCCCTTGCCGAAGTAGATGCTTGCCGCCTGCATATCGTTGGGCATATACTTAGTGGGGCTGCCTACCGATGACTCGCTACCGCCCAGCTTGCGGCTCTGGGCCTCGGTGGCGATGTGCTGTATCTTCTTGGTCTTGCTGTTGGCATAGAGCACAGTGGTCACCTGATTACGTCCAGCGATGTAGGCACTGTAGGAGTCGGCCGAGGAGCCGGGGCGCTGGAATCCCTGCATGCACAGCTGATAGGTACCTGCAGGCAGGTTCTGTATCGTCTGGTTGAAGTCGAAGGTCGCTTGGTAGAACTCCAGGCAAGAGTGGTTGAATGCCGGAGCCACCGACCATCCCGAGGCATCGTCGATGGCAGCGTTCTCAATCATGTAGGTGAGGTCGAAGGGCTGCTCCACATCGGCAGGAGTGGCATTGGTCAGGAAGGCAAACAGCGCCTCATCGGCCTGCTCAAGAAGCGCAGCCACGTCACCGGTGGTGAGAGATTGCTCACGCTTGGCCTCCAACTCGGCAACGACAGCATTGACAGCTGCATCCGTGCCCTCCACATCTTCGGTGTGGGGAACATCCACCATGCCCTTGATGTGCTCGATGGCATCGTCGAGCTGGCCCATAAAGCCCTCTATCGCCGCCTTGTCAAAGTCGGCCACCTCCTCGGCAGTGAGCATGAACCAGCGCTGTGCCGATGCGGCATCGGTGAGGTTGAACGCTGCAGTGCTCACACCGCCCTTGGCCGCAGCCACGAGTGTCGTCGGGTTGAGCTTGTGCTCGGGATGGATAATCCAATATCCGCGCAGGTCCATCCCGGCATCGCCGCTGCCCAGGCTGACATCGATGCGCGAGCGCATCAGGTGGAAGTTCTCATTGGTTGTAGCCGAGCTCTTTGCCGCCGTGCGGATGCCGTTGCTGCCAGTGCCTGCATAGCTCATGTAATGGCCTGTAGCGGCATTGCGCAGCTGGTAGTAGCTGTTCGTGGGGTTGAAGGTGATGTACCATGCAGCACTGTCGTTGCCCAGGGTCTCTTCCACCGTGAGGGTCTTCCATGCGAGGTGGCCCTTCTCATCCTCCACGAGGTATGAGGTATACATGCCATGTCCCTCACTCTCGCTCTTGAGGTAGTACTTCACGGTGTCCTCTTGGTCGAAGACGTAGGCCGGAGTGCAGAATCCGCCCGTCGGGGGCAGTCCGTCCTCGCCCAAGGCCTGGTGTATGAGTGCGTTGCTCATGTAGAGCATGGGGCTGCCGGTATCCTCATGAGCGCCATTGACACCATAGGGCCACATGTGAGTGCCGTCGCCTGTCATCACCGAGGTGGTGCTGTTGTCGAGGAAGCGCACGACAGCTGTAGCGCGGTCGCCCAGCCAGTCGCCACGTCCGCTACCGGCACGCAGGGGCGATGAGCCTCCATACCATATCTCGTGTGTCCCCACGCCAATGCCGTGGCCCAGCTCATGCATGATGGTACCGGTGCGCTGATACGAAGCATTCGGCCCCACACGCATCCATCCGCCATACGAGCAGTCGGCAGTAGGTGTCTGTGCTCCATAGTTGACCGTGGTGTGGAATCCCTTGATGCTGGTGAGGTTGTTGAGGTAGTACACCGCATCGGCCACCGCCGCATTGATGCGGGCGTTCTCCTCGGCCGAGCCTCCATTGTTATACGACCATGTAATCTGTCCCTTGGGCAGTGTGATGACCTTCACCACATCGCCATAGCCCACCGCATAGGTCTTGGTCAGCGCATAGGCACGTACGTAGTAGATGGTCGATGGCTCCAGGCCGGTCATGTGATAGATGCGTCCGTTCTGGTTATAGTATGCCGTGGTGCGGTTGTCCAGCACGGTAGGTTCGGGCGATGTACCCCAGCAGAAGCCCTGCTCCAGCAGGTCGGCAGCCGCCACACCCGATACGGTGCTACGGCCGAATGCCATCGTCGCGCCGCGAGCCACATAGTCGTGGGTCTTCACCTTGGGTGCTGTGCCCGAGCCATTGGCCAGGCGGAGTGCAAATGCCGCGTTGTCAAGGGCATCGACCATAGCCTGCAGCTCGGCAGGCGTAGCGGCGGTATTGGCCACCACCTCCTTGGCCGCGTCGATGGCCGCCTGCAGCGCCTCGGCGCCAGTCTGGTCGCCAGTGCCCAGCAGGTCGGAAGCATCATCAATGGCAGCCTGCAACGTGGCATAAGCCTCGGCCGACTCCTCGGCAGCATCCACAGCAGCCTTGAGCGCCGCTGCTACGGCGGGATAGCCCTCGTCGCTCTCCTTCGCCAGCTCGGCACGTGCTGCCGCGACAGCCTCCTGTAGTGCAGCCAGCACACCGGCATTCATCATCTGCGTAGTCAATGCTTCGGCCTCGTCGGCACGACGCTTGAGCTCGGCCTGCAACACAGCCATATCGTTGCCCATGAAGTAGAGGCGGAAGTTATCGCAAGCCAGATAGTTGCCCGTAGCGCCCACAGCCTCGAAGCCCACCGTCAGCTGCTCTTCTATCAGCGTAAACTCCAGCTCATACTCTCCGCTTGCCGTCACAGGCAGCTTGTTGTCGTTGGCAACAATCCACACTCCGATCTGCGCCACCGATGAGTTCTGCTGTATGTTCTGTGCAGCCACCTTCAGCATGTAGCGTCCGTTGGCGAGCTCCGCAATCGTCTGTCTCACATGGGCATCGCCAGCCTTGTTGCCCTGGCTCACCCACTTCTCCACATAGGTATTGCCAGCCTTGTAGGCGAATGTCGAGTTGGTCTGTGTCTGCATCGACGCGTTCGACCACTCGGTGAATCCGTTCTCGAAGCTGGGGTTCAGGATGAGCGACGACATGTCGATGGGGTCATCGGCATCGGCATTGGCCAGGCGATAGGCCTTCATGGCCTCATCCAGTGCCTGCATGGCCCCGATGAGCGCCGCTGTGGTTGCATTCTCATCGGCAAGCAGCGCATTGGCCGCATCGATGACCGCCTTCAGCGACTCGGCACCGTTGCCTGTGCCCTCGCCATAGAGTGCGGTAGCCTCAGCGATAGCCTCCACCAGGCCGCTGTTGTCCCAATCATAGCTGAGCAGTTTCACATAGTCCACCGACAGCTTTGCCGAGTTGGCCGAGCCATTGGCAGCCGCCTTCATGCCTATCTGCACCTTTCCCTTCTGCTGGGCAGCCTTCACCTCAAACACCAGGGTATCGACCGTCCACGCACGGGCAGCAAACTTGCTCACCTTCGACATGGCAGAGGCTCCACTGGCAGGAATCCAGCCAAAGAGGCTACTGCTGGCTGTCGCATCGCAGCCATTATAGTAGGCCGTCACGAGGGCATACTTTCCTTGAGGCAGCGTTACCTCCTGGTAGAGCTTCAGCGACTCCTGCCATCCCGTGCTGAGCGCCAGCACACCACCCTTGGCAGTGCCTTCAACATTGGTTGCAGGCACACTTGCGCCATTGAAGGTCTTCTGGGTACCCACCTGATAGGTACCCACGATGGTGTAGTTCATCGTGTAGTCGTTGGTCCATCCCACCACGGGCAGCATCTCCTGAGCCACATTTCCCGTGGCATTGATGTCGTAGTCGTAATGGGTGTCAAACCCTGCATTCTCCAGATAGAGAGCAGTAACATCGGCCTGAGCCACGGATGCTGACGCACTCAGCATTGTACACAAAGCCACGAGAAATGTCTTTTTCTTGTTTTTCATTCGTGATAAAAGTTTAGTAT
>CANBEE010000037.1 GCA_947367415.1 uncultured Bacteroidales bacterium | reverse complement strand
CGAACCTGTAATGGCCATGGCCAGTTACTCCAACTTCGGTTCCGATTCCGTAGGTTCTCCTGCCGAGGTGCACGAGGCCGTTCGCATCCTTCAGGAGGAGGATCCCTCACGTCTCATTGATGGTGAAGTGCAGATTAACATAGCCCTCGACCGCGAGCTGCGCGACCGCAAGTACCCCTTCACCCGCCTTCGCGGCAAGGACGTGAACACCCTTGTGTTCCCCAACCTCTCCAGCGCCAATGCAGCACGCAAGCTCATACAGTACATGGCACCTGATGTGGAGGTTATCGGTCCCCTGCAGATTGGCTTGAACAAGCCCATCCACTTCACCGACTGGGAAGCATCGGTACGCGACATCGTCAACATCACCGCCATCGCCGTGATTGACGCTATCGTAGAAAAGAAGAAGCAGGAAAATGCAGGCAATTAAAGGAACCGAAAGCTAATAAACAAAGAATCGGGGGTACGTCACTCAGACATACCCCCGATTTATTTGTGGAGCTGGAGGGAATCGAACCCTCGTCCAAACGAGGAAATCATATGCTTTCTACATGCTTATCTTTGCCTTCGGTTTTCGTGCGCAAGCAAGACCAAAGCCACCAACTTGCGCCTTATCCTCTAAGATTTCACCATTGATGCGAGGCCAGCAACGGCTATCTCCGATTTTACTGCACCACCATATCGACGAGCTTCGGAAAAACAGCGTTCGGGTGATGTCTCGTTTCAGCACCTTGTGCCGAAATAAAGCTTATCTACTGTACTTCGATTAAGCAGCGAGAGCGTAATTGTTTTCGCCAATTAATTCTTTGCATGATTGATATTAAAGTGCTAACCAAGCAACGCACTGCATGCTTACATACCATCTCGGCCCGCTGTCAAATCCAGTCAACCCCAATGTTATGTGGTGCAAAGGTAATGAGTTTCCACTAAAATAACAACACCCTAGGGTCAAAAAAAGATTCCATCGCCTAACATGAAAGTTCAAAAGTCCTATACTCACCAAGGAACATACATAAAAAGATGGGTACCCAGCAGGCACCCATCTTATTATATAGAATCCATAATCTATTAACGAGCATAGCTTACAGCACGTGTCTCACGAATCACTGTAATCTTAACCTGACCCGGATAGGTCATCTCGTCCTGAATTTTCTTTGCTATATCTGCAGACAGAGTCTCCGTAGTCTTGTCGTCAATCTTATCGGCACCAACAATCACTCGAAGCTCACGACCTGCCTGAATTGCATAAGTTTTGGTAACACCAGGATATGACATTGCCAGCTGCTCCAAATCTTTGAGGCGCTTGATATATGCCTCTACAATTTCACGACGTGCACCGGGACGAGCGCCAGAGATAGCATCACAAACCTGCACAATAGGAGCCAGCAGGCTGGTCATCTCCACCTCATCATGGTGAGCACCAATAGCATTGCAAATATCAGGTTTCTCCTTATACTTCTCAGCCAGCTTCATGCCATAGAGTGCGTGTGGCAACTCGCTTTCCTCATCGGGCACCTTACCTATATCGTGCAACAAGCCTGCACGCTTAGCCTTCTTCGGATTCAGTCCAAGCTCTGAAGCCATCACAGCACAAAGATTGGCTGTTTCACGAGCATGTTGCAAGAGGTTCTGTCCGTATGAAGAACGGTACTTCATCTTACCGATAATACGAATAAGGTCGGGGTGCAGACCATGTATGCCAAGGTCGATTGTGGTACGCTTACCAATCTCAATAATTTCTTCTTCAAGTTGCTTCTTCACCTTTGCAACAACCTCTTCGATGCGTGCGGGGTGAATACGACCGTCTGTCACCAACTGATGCAGAGCCAAGCGGGCTACCTCACGACGTACGGGGTCAAATGCTGAAAGAACAATAGCCTCGGGGGTATCATCAACAACGATCTCAACACCAGTAGCTGCCTCAAGAGCACGGATATTACGGCCCTCACGACCAATGATACGGCCCTTCATCTCGTCTGATTCGATATGGAATACAGTCACCGAGTTCTCAATGGCTGTTTCAGTAGCCACACGCTGTATTGACTGGATAACGATGCGCTTTGCCTCCTTATTGGCTGTCATCTTAGCATCATCAACGATTTCATTGATATAGGATGCCGCTTGTGCCTTAGCCTCCTCTTTGAGAGATTCCACCAATTGTTCGCGGGCTTCATCGGCAGACAGACCACTGATTGCCTCCAACTGTTCACGACCCTGACGTTGCAGCGTATCAAGCTCGGTCTGCTTAGCTGCAATTATCTGCAATTGCTCATCCAGATTAGCCTTGATAGCATCAATCTCATTCTTCTTGCGTTGGTTCTCGCTTTGCTGTTGATTGAGTTGGGTTTCGCGCTGTTTTACACGATGCTCAGCCTGCTGCAGTTTTTGGCTGCGTTGAGCCACTTCTCTTTCCAATTCAGCTTTTTTGTTCAAGAACTTCTCCTTTACTTCCAGGAGCTTGTTTTTCTTCATCACTTCACCTTGCGCCTCGGCCTCATCAAGAATACGCTTGGCCTTGGACTTTGCGCCAGAGAACAGAATAAAATAGGTAGCTATGGCACCTATTGCCAATCCTAGGACTCCGACAATTACTGGTATTAAATACGTTGTCATAGTTATTACTTAATATATTAATAAAAAACGCACTACTTCTCGGCTCAAAGAAAAATCTCTGACACCTTAAGCAGTGCGTGGTTATTTTCTATATATAATAGGTCAAACGGTGATATCGTTCTCTGCCATGTATTCGTCAAGCTTGATACTCAGCTCCTCGAACTTCTCCTGGTAGGGACGGGTATCAGTGCGCATCTTTTCCTGCTGATACATCACCCCTATATGGAGTGCAATCATAGAAAGGTACTTTTCAGTACTTTGGCCCGGAAAGCGCTCACGGTACACGTTTAACTTATCATCTATGTGCTTTACCGCCTTACGTATTGCCTCCTCTTCTTTAGGGTCTATCCTCAAGAAAAAAGTCAGTCCTGCGATAATCACCTTTATTCTCAACTGGTGGGTCGGTGTCATAGCGTATCTCCCATTTGCTCTGATGCATTAAGTAGTGCTATGCACTTGTCCACTTCACGCACTAGCTTGGATAACTTCTTTTGTGTATTTCCGATTTCAGCATCGTCAACACTGATTATCTTGGCCAGCTTGAGGTCTGAATAGGATTTCTGGAGTATTGCGTATTGCTCGCGCGCTTCGTTCAACTCAACGGATTGGTGTACTAATTGCTCTCTTAACTGCATATTCTCATGGGCGAGTGCAGTGTGCGCTTCCATCAATCTGATTAGTTTCGATTCAAAGTTTTTGATTACAATTTCATCTACTTCCGTCATCTTAACCAAACTTCGTTACAAATTTAGTCTTTTTTTTGATGAAACGAAAGAATCTGATAAAAAAAATGCACAAACAAGGCAGAAAGGCCATTTTATGCTCCCTTTTACAGACATTTTTCCCGAAGGTGACAACGTCACCCCTACCCTACCAAAGCATGCCAAGCTCACTGAACATGGCATGGTATGATGCCGCCTTCTTATCTATAGCCAACGGATAGGCCCTTGAGGTAGATGGCATACGATAGAACTGTAGATTACGCTGACCAAACTGAATGGGGACACTACCTCCAATCTGAGGCTTCAGCACACCATACTGTTGCACAATTTCGCCAGCAGCCTTCTCCCCAGTAGCCACAATTGCCTTGCACGAGGGAAGCTGCTCCAACAGCTCTTCAATCCTCGTCGGTCTCACTATCTCCAAATGACTGTCCGATGCATTATCCTTGAGTCTGCGCACTGCCTCGGCCGTATCATACAGAGCAATACCCACCTCCTCGGCAAACTGGCATATTTCCTCTTTCTTGAAACGCTTGTTGGCACTATCAACAAACACATTCCTATCGGCAAAGAAAAGCATGCCCATAATGCGCCACATATCATTCTGATAGTTCGGATAATAGAAGTCCATACTCCACCGCTTCTGCTGTGGAGGAAAACTGCCGAGCAACAGCACTTTGGCTTTTCTCGGCAGGAATGGTTTCAGAGGATGTTCCTCAAATATGGGCATGTTTCTGCTTACGCGTCCTTCTTCTTAGGCTCTTTCTTGGCCAAACGTATCACATTATATACAAAGTCTGTCATCCACTGACTAGAGTAGCCAAGAGAATGCTGCAATTGGCGAACGGCACCCACCGTCTTAAACATGGCCTCGTCCTTCCAATTGTTCTTTGTCAGGATGTTACTGATAGCAGCCTCTGTTTGGGTATACAGCATTTTCTTGAAGGGTATACGCATCGTATACTTCATCTCATTGCTAACAGCCATCATCAAGCTCTCGTTGAAACGCTGGAACTGGAAGAAATAACCATTTACCATATTCACATTACGGCAGTTCTTCTTGATAGAGGCATCTATCTCCTTGAAAAACTCTTCATTGAGATTATAAATCTGTATCAGCATCTTCTTGCAGCGTGCCTTCTCGGCTATTCCCAACTTATTGTTCTGGGTTGCCACCTTCAGTGTACGCTTAAACATGGCCAAATCAGGCAACATATTGATATTGCTGATACCAAGATTACCCGCCATTACAGCCTGATAGTATACACGGATAAGGGTCATAAAGTCCTCGATGCCGCCAACTCGGCCCTCTTCGTTCGCCGTTTTCTTGCGAAACATGTTGCTAAAAAATCCCATATCAAAATCTTATTTTTGCGATATTCTTATATTTTGCGCAAAAGTACACAAAAGTTCGGAGTTGGGCAAAAGCTATAAGTAATTTTTGCTTTTCACCCGTACCAAGTATACAACATACCTGATACGGGTGAAAGATATTGCAGATGCAACGATACAATCTAAAGCCAAACAGTTTCTTACTTGCTTCCTACCGTATATCCGACATATATGGCACTGTTCAAGAAGGTCAATGAGGCCCCCGACAACGGGTCATCATAGGAACGCACTTGTAATGAACCGCCATCAAGCATCAAACCGCCATCAGTATCAACTCCGCGAGAGCGGGAGTCAAGAGCATTGTGCTTATGAGTTGCACCCGAAGCCACCACGGTGACAGTGCTGCTTTTCAACGTCACATCACCAACATTGTTGATACCCTTACCTCCAGTACCCGTACTCTTAAGACCGGCAATCATATTTTCCATTTTCAACGCACCTTTACTGCGGAGCGCTGCAGCAGAAGAGAGCTCCTGCACATCGGCCTCGTAGAGCGCATTACCCTCGGCAAATGCAGTAAGCTTTCCACCTGTAAGTGACATATCGCCCTCGCTCATAAGCGCCTTGGCACCAGCGCCCTTCGCTGTTGCCTGTAGGATGCCTCCCGTCATACTAAGGGTCGACATTGCACGCACAGCATGCCCCTTCTCACCAGTGGTAACGACCTTGATAAGTCCGCCCTTAATATCTATATATGGAGTGATTAACGGGTCAATATTACCGGCATCGTCACCTTCATAAGAGGCTGTAATACCCTCATCAACTGCTGTAATAGTGAGTTTACCGCCATCAATCTCGATGTAGCCTTTACCGATATCGAGGCCGTCCTGCTGAGCCGTCACATTAACCGTGCCACCATACATGATGAAGCGGTCGTTGGTATTGATGCCATCGCGCACGGAATTGACCGTAATATTGCCGCTACGCATACGCACATAGTCGTCGCTCACGATACCGTGACCTCCCACACTCTGCACATCAAGCGAGCCTTTGCCACTAAAGACGAGCTGGCCTTCGCTGAAGAAAGTGCCCTTCTGGTCCTCACCCGTAGTCATGGTGTAGGTGGTGCCGTCTTTCAGTGTATTGGCAGTGCCATCAGCAAGCTCCATCATAATGGTCTTGCCCGATTGGATATTGATGGCGGCCCCCGTAGGATTGGTGATATTGACACCCTCCATCGTCACCTGAGTCTTGTAATCGGAATACAATTTGAATGACCCGTTCGTGGTGGTGCCCTTCAATGTATAGGCGATATTCTTCTTGGTAGAAGAGATAATTACGTGAGCACCCGTCACTCTTGACATCACGCCACTCACCGTACCGCTCACCGTGGCCTTATCGCCATCATAAGTAATAGTAACACGGCTGGCTGGAGTATAATTTTCAATAAAGTCTCCATAGTCATCGTGGGCTGCATCGGTGATAACTTTCTCGGCCACCTCGGTGTAGGAGGTATCGTCGGTGGGGTCGATGGCTACGTCGACATGGGCACCGTCGTAGCTGTACTGGTTCTCGTAAGACCAAGGATCGGAAAATTCTATAGCTTCAATGCCATCAACGGCATAGCTCACAGAAAACTTCTCACCCAGCGATCCATACGCTTCGCCATCATTGACAATATACAACACTGTCCCCTCTTCATTGAAAAACATCTCTGTTCCAATACCAGGGAACTTTGCAGATGTACCATCTTTACATATCACACAGAAATCAGCAGGTGTCGCAAGATCTGCCCATGACATTAATGTTGTCAACAAGGCACAAGAAAGAAGTATCAATCGCTTCATTGCTTCACAAATTTAAGGGTTTCACTTCCAACAACTACCATATATATACCTGCGGGCAGATGTGCTACACTTATAGTAGATGACGCTATCGTCTGTAGGTGCGACAGTACACGATTTCCATTGACATGATACACAACAACAGAAGTTCCAACTGGAGAATTTACAGACAGTTCTTCACAATCGGAAGAGTAGGACACAACTTTATTTTTTTGTATTTTATCCACTGAACCTGTTATATAAAAGAATAGCTTCTCTACATCCTTTATATTAAAAGTTCCTACAACATTTCCATCGTAATGGAAAAGCATCTGTCCGTTAGAGAAAGTTATTTTTGCATTGTCGTAAGGATAATGCCAATACTCTGTCGTCTTATCCGCCGTAACTACAGCAATCTGCTGCGCTCTCGCCTGCACTATCCCTAGAAGCAATAGTGCAAGAATCAAATAAAGATTTCTTTTCACGACCTATCAGTTTAAGAAATTAGAATTCAAACGCATAGCCAAGACCCAGCACATGGCCACTCACCTCATCGATATCGGCATAGTCCTGATAACGGTAGAAGAGCTTCAGCTTGTTCTCCTTATTGATTTTATACTCCGTACCTACCGTATAGCGTATCTTGTCGTAGGCAAAGGCATTATCAAGTTGGTTGTATAGCTCAACCTCCACATAGGGTTCGAAAGGACACTTCTTGATATCGTAGCTTATCTGAAGACGACTACGCAGTTTGTGGTCGCTCTTGGCCTTCTTGTCATCGACCATTATTTCGGGTTCCTCGTCCCAGGCATCAAATACGGGATGATAGCCATAGCGTTCGCGGTCGCACTGAGCCGGCATACGGTAGGTAAACTGATAACGTTCGCGGAGCGAGAACTTGAAACGGTTCCACTTGAAAGAACCTGTCAGCGAAGCTGTGGCACGATGGCGTGCAGTCCAGTAAGCCGCATCCACATTCTTATGTTTGGGGATGAACGCACCATTGCCATCCGTCACATAGTTGCCCTCATCGTCTGTCTGATACTTTATCTCCGTCTCAGCCGGATAGTGCATATACATAAAGGTATAGCCCACATCGGCCTTGAGGAAGGGGATAGCCTTGTTCTTATAAGAGAGGTTAACAGCCCCCGATGCACGCTCCGTCATTGTCGACATGTCTTGTGTGCGGTATTCACCTTCGATGGAGAGTTCCAGCTTCTTGTTGAGCTTGGTAGAGCCCTCTACACTAGTCCACACTCCAAAATCACTCTGCGCCCAAGCACTGCTTGCAGCCAGCAATAGGCATCCGAGGCCTAAGATTCGATTCTTTATATTCATAGTCTTTATATTTTTTCGCAGCAAAGATAGGTTTCAATTCTGAAAAGATTCTGAAAAATTACATACATGTACTATTTTTTGTTCATGCATGTAATAAAATCGGTACACGCATACACCGCTTTCGGTTCATGCATGTACCTTTTATGCTATCCCATCTTGGGCAAACGGCCCACGTTATCGACGCTATTGATTTCGTTGGTCAACGGTTCGTAATACACTTTCACCATGGCGGTATCCTTGGAGAAGTCGATGGCACCCACTTCTACACGCAGGATATTCAGTCCTGTGCGTTTCTTCAGATCCTCTATCAACTCCGCCTCATGCTCGGGGGTGATAAGACGGATGTTATCATACAGCACCAACTTGCTAGCCACATGCTTTACGTAACGATTGCTTTCACATATCCATATAGAGAGGATAAAGAGCAGGTTGGTAGCCAACAACTCCACATAGCTGATACTGGTAGCTAAACCATTGATAGCACTGACTGCAATGATAAGGAAAAGGTAAGTCATCTCACGGATGGGCACCGACTCGGTACGGTAGCGGATGATACCGAAGATGGCAAACAGACCAAGCGCAAATCCGATCTTTAGCTTCACACCTCCCATAAGGAAGATGAGCAGGAACACACTGATAGAGATTAATATAAAGGTAAAGAAGTAGTCGCGACGTTTGCTCTTAGGGTAGTAGAACACACGCACAATGAGTGCGATGACTGCCGTATTGAGGACAAAACGGATGAGCAGCTCAGTCAGTGCGCCCCAGTCGGCCCACATGGAAGAAATGAGCACATCGTTCAACGACGCATCCATATCCATCATCTCTTCGGCTGCCATGGCGAGAGCATTGGTCCCACCAGCAATAAGGTTTAACAGGTTTCCCATAGTCTAATGATTATTTAATAGTTTATTTATTCTTACAAATCGAGGTTTGAAGTTACCCTGCCTGAGTTCAGGCTTGGTAAGTGCCGACCCTATGCAGTACTTGCTGAATCCCGAGGGTTTGATACGCAACTGACGCAGCATGCTCTTCACTGGGGAGTACACATTACCGTCGCGCTTAAGTTCGATAATGACCAAGCGGTCAAAGGTACGTTCTATATCCGTTTCCCAATGATGGAACTTCACATGGCAGTCGATGGTGAGACGCTCGGTCTTGGCCATATTGACCAGCGTGATGCGCTCGAAACGGTTCTCCACCTTGGGCACCAGATCATCGAGCAGGTAATGGGCGTGCTGTGCCAGCAATGTGTCGCCACCATCCTCACGCAGGGTATGCACACTACCCACAGTCATACGTTTTTTCTTGGTGCGACCGTGGTTATTCTTGTTTTTTACCTCCAAAAAGGTATCACCCGAGTCAAGGTAGGTGCGCACACGCACCTTCTGACGCACGATACGGCCGTTATGGTGCATCGTATACATCTCCTCATCGGGAGTATCCAAGTAAATGGTATGGTAGCGGTTGTATCGTTTTCCCTCAATCTGCTGCACCATATATTTGCCTTGCGCCATAGCGAGCAGTTGCTGCAACTGGTCTATCGTAGCAAGATACTTCTTATCGATGCGGTTCATCAGCTTAATGTCCTTCATCTCTGAGAGCGAGATGGGCGGCAGCTTGTCGAGCAGTTGCAATATATGTTGTTCCATAATATATAGCCGTACGATACGAATTTGTGCAAATATAGTAACTTATCCCATACTCTGAAACAAAATTGTAAAAAAAACATAGATTTTGCCTTTATTTATCCACATATAGCAAAAAACTGTTGCAAAAAAAGAAAAAACCGACTACCTTTGGCTACGAAAAACATAGAAACAAACAAACTAAAAAACAAGAATATTATGCAGGAATATCTGAACGAAGCACAGGAGATGATGGAGATGGCCATCCTCCACGTTGAAGACGAACTCGCCCGCATCCGTGCCGGCAAAGCCAACACCCGTATCCTCGATGGTATCCGTGTAGACTCTTACGGTACCATGGTACCCTTGACAGGTGTAGCCTCTATCACTACCCCCGATGCACGCACCATCGCCATCAAGCCCTGGGACAAGAACATGTTCCGCGTCATCGAGAAAGCCATCATCGACTCTCCCGTAGGCATCACTCCCGAGAACAATGGTGAAATCATCCGTCTCGGCATACCTCCCCTCACCGAGGAACGCCGTAAGCAACTCGCCAAGCAATGTAAGGAGGTAGCCGAAAATGCCAAGATTAGCATCCGCAACGCTCGTCGCGACTGCATTGACGCACTAAAGAAGGCCGTTAAGGACGGCATGCCCGAGGATGTTCAGAAAGACGGCGAAGAAAAGCTCCAGAAGCTGCACGACAAGTACATCAAGAAGGTGGACGAACTCTATGCAGACAAGGAGAAGGAGATCATGACCGTATAATACGCAATGGACAATTGACAATGCACTATTGACAATTAGGCTTCGCAAAAGAAATTGGAACTGCCTATAAAGAAGAAATTGTCAATTGTCAATTGTCAATTGTCAATTATCCCATGCTTGGACTCGTAATCAAGAACACCGGAAGCCAATACATCGTGAAGACCGATGAGGGAGACCTCGTCGACTGCCGCATCAAAGGCAACTTCCGACTCAAGGGCATCCGTAGCACCAATCCTGTGGCCGTCGGCGATCGGGTGACCATTACCTCACCCGTCGATGGCACATCTTATATTACCGACATCCAAGAACGACGCAACTACATCATACGTCGTGCCTCAAATCTCTCGAAGCAGTCACACATCCTCGCCGCCAATGTCGACATGTGCCTGCTCATCGTCACCATCAACTACCCCGAGACCTCTACCGTCTTCATCGACCGCTTCCTCGCCACTGCCGAGGCCTACCGCATCCCCGTACACATCGTGTTCAACAAGGTGGACCGCTACAACGAGGACGAACGCCGCTATCTCGATGCCATCGTACACCTTTATAATACGATTGGCTACGAGTGCTCCTGCGTGTCGGCTCTCAATGGCGACGGACTCGACAAGGTGCGTGCCTCGCTTGCAGGCAAGACCACCCTACTCTCCGGCAACTCCGGTGTAGGCAAGAGCACCCTCATCAACGCCCTCCTACCCGACCTCCGCCTGCGCACAGCCGAAATCTCCGAGCGCCACAACACCGGCATGCACACCACCACCTTCTCCGAGATGTTCCCCTTCGGCGACGATGGCTGGCTCATCGACACCCCCGGCGTCAAAGGTTTCGGCACCTTCGACATGGAAGAGGAGGAGATAAGCCACTACTTCCGCGAGATATTCGCCGAGTCGGCCCACTGCCGCTATGGCAACTGCACCCACACCCACGAGCCCCACTGCGCCGTACGCCAAGCCGTAGAGGAGTGCCGAATCAGCCAATCACGCTATGCCTCTTACCTCAGCATGCTCGACGACAAGGAGGAGGGCAAGTACCGCGAAGGATATTGACAAATAGCCTATATAGAAAATGCATACAATCAAAGCCGCACTCTTCGACCTCGACGGTGTCATCATCGACACCGAGAGTCAGTACTCTCTCTTTTGGGGTAGCATAGGCCGCGAATACCGTCCCGACGTGCCCGACTTTGCCGAGCGTATCAAGGGCACTACCCTCGAGAGCATCTACACCCATTGGTTTGCCCACCTCAAGGACGAGCAACCCGAGATTACCCGAAGGCTCAATGAATTTGAGCGACAGATGCAATATACATACATAGAGGGTGTACGTTCCTTCATTGAAGCATTGCGTGAGGCAGGCATCAAGACAGCTATCGTCACTGCCAGCAATGAGGAGAAGATGCGCAGCGTGTTGCGTGTCCACCCCGAGTTCCCTACCCTCTTCGACCGCATACTCACCTCGAAGGATTATGCCGCAGGCAAGCCCGCCCCCGATTGTTATATCGAGGGTGCCAAGGCCTTCGGCGCCCGCCCTGAAGAGTGCGTGGTATTTGAGGATAGCATCAATGGCCTGCGTGCCGGACGCGACTCAGGAGCCTTCGTCGTGGCACTCACCACTACCAACCCCTACGAAGCCGTAGCGCCATTGGCCGACCTCGTCATCGAGAATTTCAAAGGGATGACTCTTGACTGGTTATGGATTAAAGGTTAAGGGTTATGAGATTGACCATAGTGACTTTAACAACCTTAATCACCCATAGTTACCCCTAACCAGTATTAAACTCTAAATATTAAACTCTAAACGTTAAACAAAATGACCAACCAACGTATCAGCGCTATAGACTCACTGCGCGGTTTTGCCATCATGGGCATCATGCTGCTCCACAACATCGAGCACTTCAACTACTACTCATTCCCCAAGACTGAACTTCCCTGGCTGCGCTCGCTCGACAACAACATTTGGGATATGATGTTCTTCACCTTCTCAGGCAAGGCCTATGCCATCTTTGCCCTGCTCTTCGGCTTCACCTTCTATCTACAGAGCCACCATGCCGAGCAGCGCGGCGAAGACTTCAAGTACCGCTACATGTGGCGCTTGGTGCTGCTCCTTGGCTTCGGTTTCATCAACTCGCTCTTCTTCCCCGGCGAGATACTGGTGCTCTACGCCATCCTCGGTTTTGCCCTCGTGCCCATACGCCATTGGAGCAACAAGGCCCTGCTGTGGACCGCCGTGATACTGATGCTGCAACCCGTAGAGTGGGCAAAGGTGATCTATGCCGCCATCTGCCCCGAAGCCAACCCGCAGCAGATGATATTCTCCTTGGGCGATATATACCCTCAGCTGGGCGGCACCTCACTGTGGGAGATGGTGAAGGTCAACTTTATCACCGGTCAGCTTGCCAGCCTCAACTGGGCATGGTGCTACGGGCGCGTGTTCCAGACCACCTCACTCTTCATCTTCGGTCTGCTGATAGGCCGCATGGGACTGTTCCGCACCTCTACGGAGGAGGAGCTCTCGCGAAGCCGTGCCCTATGGACGAAGGTGCTCTGCTACTCGGTTCCACTGGCACTCATCCTCTTCTATGGCAAGCGCTTCCTCTTTGCACAGATTGACAACCCCTTCATGAAGGCTTCCATCACCACCATCTTCAATTCGTGGTACAACCTCTTCTTCATGCTCAGCATCGTGGGCATATTCCTATTATTATATTGGACACGCCCCACAGGTCTGCAACGCTGGCTTGTACCTTATGGCAAGATGAGCCTCACCAACTACGTCACCCAATCCGTCATCGGCAGCTTCCTCTACTTCGGTTACGGACTCGGCCTCCATGCCAAGTGCGGCACCACCGTGAGTATCTGCATCGGCATCGCCTTCCTCATCCTGCAAGTATCATTTGCCCACTGGTGGATGGCTCGCCACAAACGCGGCCCGCTGGAAAGCATCTGGCACAAGCTGACTTGGATGAAGCGTAGGTAATCACTGGAACACCACATCGCAGATGACTTGGGCACCAATGTAAGCATTGAGGCGCTCCACTATCTCGCGACGTTGCATGAGAAGCTCCTGACGTATTACAGGAGATGAGAGGCGTACGTAGAGTGTTTGGTTACGGATAACCAAATCGCGTGTGTAGCGTTCGACAATGGGCCCCATCACATGGCCCCAGCCATGGATAAGGCGATATTCGTTGAGCGGGGCCTCAAGACCCTGCTGACGTAGGTATTGGCGGATGAGGTCGCCTACAGGTTCTGAGTTCTTACGCTTCATACTGTATGCTCTTGTACTATGCCATCGGCCACGGCAAACAGTTTATAGTCGCCCGTCGCAGAGGCCAATATGCGGTCGAGATGGCCACGATTGACGTCAGTGATAAATATTTGTCCGAAGGCATCACCGGACACGAGACGAATAATCTGCTCTACACGAGAGGCATCCAAGCGGTCGAAGATGTCATCCAACAGCAACAGAGGAACCGTACGCCCCGACTGACGAAGAAAATCGAACTGCGCCAGCTTGAGGGCTATGAGATAGGTCTTGTTCTGCCCTTGAGAACCTTCACGTTTGATAGGGTACCCTACGAGCTTCATCTCCAAGTCATCCTTATGCACCCCATGCAACGAATAGCCCATAATACGGTCCTTGGCACGCCCACCACGGATAACATCCAGCAAGGGACCACGGTCACCATGCGAGATATAGGATAGAGACACCTCCTCACGCTCGCCCGAAATCTGCATATAGAAGGATTGGAATATAGGTGTAAGCCCAGCAATGAATGCCTTACGACGTTCATAGATGAGTTCGCCCGAACGGGCCATCATCTCCTCCCACAGGCCCAACAATTCAGGGTCGGGCTCATCCTCTTGCTTCAACAGAGCATTGCGCTGCTGAAGAGCCTTGTCGTAGGCTATGAGTTCGGCCAAATACTCCTTATCGTGCTGAGAGATGGCTACATCCATGAAACGACGACGTTCCTCACTGCCACCCTGGATTAGACCATTATCCGAAGGAGAGACCATCACCAAAGGTATAAAGCCGACATGCTCAGAAAAGCGGAGATAGGCTTTCTTGTTGCGCTTCACCACCTTCTTCTGCCGGCGCTTCATACCACAATATATATCCTCTTCGTCGCCCTGTTCCGTCTCATAGAAGCCCTGCACGACAAAGAAATCACTGTCGTGACGCATCACCTGGGAGTCAATCGGATTGGAGGCACTCTTGCAGAATGACAGGTAATAGATGGCATCGAGCAGGTTGGTCTTGCCCATCCCGTTCTGACCGATAAAGCAGTTTACCTTGGGCGAAAACTCCAAATCGGCTTGCTCAATATTCTTATAATTTAATATGGAGAGTCTCTTCAGTATCATTTGTTGACTAATAT
>CANBEE010000036.1 GCA_947367415.1 uncultured Bacteroidales bacterium | reverse complement strand
AATAATTAGAATAATTTGCAAATTATTTTCAATGTAGATGTGTTAAAGTAGAATTCTTAATTTTAACGACATAAGAGAGCGTTTTGCAGGAAAGACAAGAACATTTGTATCAAAAAGAAAGGAACAGTCCCCAATATGTAACATTGAGGACTGTCCCTTTTCCACGCGGTTATATTTATGTCAGCCAAAGAGCCTATTTTGCTTGCCTATTGTCTTTTCACAACAAACTTAGTTACATTCTCGCCTTGCGAACTAATAGCACGTACGATATAAACACCTTCAGGGAGGTTGAGTACCGCAAGATGAGCACTAGCCTCACCAGCCAAGCAACTGTAGCGCGTATACTCTACGCCATTGGCACTATATACGACACAGAGGGTCTGCTGAGCATTATTAGGAGTTTGAATTGCATCGGCAAGTGCCACACGCAAAACGCCAGAAGCAAGATCCGCAGTATCCCAAGCAAAGCCTTCAGGCAAAGTGTCAAGTTCCAGTACCATTGTAGCGCCAAGAGTAGTATTATCGGCCTCCCACAGCTGGAACTCATCGCCTTCGTTAAATTCAGCACCATCACGTACATCTATCTTAAGCGTACCATTAAGCACCACGTTTCCGACATTGGTTAGCTTAGTGTAGAGGCTACGGCTCGAGAGAGAGAATCTCAGTGTAGCTCCTTCATTGATATTAAGACGACTGCCATCCATACGGATAGTTCCAGAAACGGAAGATTCCTTTGTTCCAGGACGCATCAAAGAACCACTCTTGAGGGTGATAGTTGTATTACCCAACATACCTGCGCCACAAAGCATAGCACCTTCGTTTACGGCAAGCGTACCCTTTCCCAACATTGCCACCTTGGAAGCACCCTTATTGAGACATACTGCGCCTTCACTGATGACTGCTGCACCCGTGAAATCACTCGTACCCGTAACTGTCATTGTACCTGCTCCCACCTTCTCAAACTTAGCATCAGCCACGATAGAGCCTCCAAAAGTAAAGTCTGTACCGCGAGAACCTACTTTCCAGGTATTGGGGCCTACTGTCGCGCCATTGCTGAAAGTACATCCACCTCCAAGCGAGCCGGAACCTGTAAGTTCACCAATAGTATACACCTTTCCTGTATTCTGCACAACGATGCCTGACGGAATATCCATTCTACCCTGCGCCAAATTAGAAGCCGTGTTAAGCGTGAATCGACCATCTGAAGCGTTAGTCGCTTGCGGAACGAGCGTTCCTGTAAACTCTGCAGTATTGAGATTCAACTGAGTACGTGTAGCCACCCAATTGGAACCCTTTTCTGTAGCACAGTATATGGTAATCTTACCCGCTCCTGTGATTTTATTGGTATATGTGGCACGATTAGCAGTTGTCCATGAAGCGGTACGACCTTCAGGGATATGCATCTCATTGCTAGTACCCACGTTGTCAACAAGCGAACCTCCCTGCATTTCTACCACCTTGGCAACATTACCAGAGCCATTCTGAACAGTACCAGCAGTAATAACTAAACGCCCAAGTCCGCTGCCAGAGGCCTGAGTCTTGAGCCATCCACCTCCACGCTTAGTGAGTGTAGAGCCCGAGAAGGCACCCTCCATAACAAAATCTTTGGTATTGCTAATAGCACCACCACCCTCTCCGAGACGTATAGGTGTTCCATTAGTCACAGCCGACGTCGTACTCAGCACTGCGCCATTCCTTATCTCGATATGTCCTGCGGCATTGCTATAAGCACCAAACGCACCATTAGGAGTAATCTTGTTTGCCAAAGAGGACACCAAAGTATTACCACCTTCAAGGATGGTCTTGCCTGTATACTTATTTACATTGGAAAGTGTCAACATACCGCTACCACGCTTCGTAAAGATTGCTTCACCGACGATCGCTTCACCTGAAATCTTATAGGCCTTGTCACCAGCCACTACAACAGCTGCAGGCATCAATTCTTGTGCCAAGTTCACGGTGAAATTGGTTGCTGTAGAATCGAAGACGACAGTATCTCCTGTAACAAAATAATCAGCCTGACCTTGATTTACAAAGTTCTGCGTTGCCGACAAATCCCATAGTGTTGATTCAGCCTCACTTCCAGTCCAATAAATCGTAGCAGGCATGCGCTGAGCATTGATGTCAAGATAAAGATTTCCGTCCTCAAGTCTGAGAGCACAACTGATACCCTCCAATCCCTCAATGATGATATTCTCAATTTCTCCCTTCACCTCTCCCACATGAGCTATAAGATAGCTACCTGGAGTCATTTTCTCTTCACCATTAGCCAAGTGTTGCACAAAGCGGAAGACAGGAGCCTTATACGCAGGAGCATCTGAGCGTGTGATAGCCTCAAGAGACAAGAGACCCTTGACATTTAATGTATCAGCCACAAAGCCATCAGCATACAAGTCAAGCTCGACGATGGCACCAAAATGCATCGCAAGACTATCTACATCCATAACACCAACAGCCTCAGCACCTCCCGGGCGGATAATCGCACCATACTCCATGCTGAGGTTCTTGCCCATCTTAAGATTACCATTAAGCTCGGCAAAGCGCTTCATCACCACAGGGCTGTTAGGCAGTTCACCTTCAAAATTGGTAACACCACCCCACAGCATTGTTTCGCCAGTAAAAGTATGATTGCCACCAAGGTTAAGGATACCCTCACCCTGCTTAACAAGTCGCATTGAGCCAGTAAAAGGAGCACCCGTCAGTGTATAAGCCGAGTAGGTCGTGGGTATATTATTGTTATTGTTCGAACCTGTCGTGTGCGAGAAAGCATTTACGGTAACGATATAGGGCTGTACACCCTCAGCAACGCTCACCTTTCCACCTTCGGGGTTGGCCATCAGCAGATGCTGGTCATTATGCTCAGCTGTAATGGCATCCTTTATAACAACGCGTCCATTACTCATCACAGGAGGAGGTGCTACCGTATAACCTTCAGCCTTACCAATGAAATAGCTGAGATGTGGAGGTTGGTTATATCCGCACATCTGCCAATTCACTGCTTGACGATATTGCATATCATGCAACAGCGTGTAGATAGGATATTGCGAAGGGAAGGTAGAGACGTATACGCGCAAGCTCTGATTATCTGCCGAGCGAGCTATTAGTTCTTCGCGCCAATCGCCCAAGATATCAGCCTGCAACGAAGGGGTATTCTTGGTCCAATTACACATCTTGGTACCCGAAGCCTGATATATCACTCCGCTATTAAATTTATGAATGTCAGCAGCTCCCTCAGTACCATTGCCATCAAGGCTCTCAGAACAGAGGTCACCGTCCCAATAGATACGGAAGTTCTGGGTAATATTGGAATAGCCGTCAGATACGCTCTTGGCAACGACAGAGCTCACGAGTCCACTACCTACAGCCACCATCTGTGAACCAAGGTACGAATCGGTAAAGTTGCCAGCCATTGCACGTCCACAGTCACGCCCTATGTCATTAAAGAAATAGAGTTTGCTGGTAGTAGCATCGCGGTAGTTATATCCTTTTGCATTTTCGTTACAAGCGAATATCTCTTGCCCCTTACGATAGGGGTCCAAGTCACTGCAGTGCTGGGCGTCACCATGACCGAGACCAGTAGTAGAAAGGCCCTTACCATTATCATCGATAACCATAGAACCATACACAATCTCATCGCGTCCATCCCAGTCAACATCAGCGATACCATAATTGTGGTAGCCTTGGCCCCACCATGCGCCACCAAGATCATTCCAACGC
Source organism: uncultured Bacteroidales bacterium (assembly GCA_947367415.1). Taxonomy (GTDB): domain Bacteria; phylum Bacteroidota; class Bacteroidia; order Bacteroidales; family Bacteroidaceae; genus UBA1189. The sequence continues at coordinate 11,051 of CANBEE010000036.1, read as the reverse complement.
CAACGTTCGGTAAGTTCGTGCGTTTCGGGATTTACATCATAAGCCACCATACGATGACGGGTGTATATACCGCGAGCAAGGAAGATACTGGGCTTGCAACCATCCAGATAGGGAGCACCGAAGAAGAACTTATTCGCACGGTGTCCGTAGCCATCACCCCAAGCTGCCTCTATATTGGACTCTCCTGATTCGAGTCGAGGCAGCGGGAATGCACGTTTATTATACAGTTTGGCAGTAAGGCCCTCCATATAGAGCAAAAACTCGGCCCCCGCCGTGGCGTAAGTCATATTACTGGAGTGCGAGATCTGATTACGATAATTGGCCTTCATGTCTCCCACAGTGTAGGTATCGCCATTCGCATTGGTCACAATGGTACCATCCGTAGCACGCATGATGAGTTCGGCCTTTCCGTCGAGATCCCAGTCAAAAGCATTGATATTGGTTTCCACGTGGCTAGAACTAATCATATTGGGGCCACAGTCGATAGTCCAAAGCCATGTACCATCAAGCTTGTAGGCCTCGAAATGTACGAAAGCACTATCATTGGCCACATCAAACAAGCCTTCATGGTTATATATACGTTTTACAATAAGCTCCATCTGACCATCACCATCAAGGTCTGCGGCAGTAGCATCGTTGAGCGAATACTCTGAAGTAATATCCGTACCTCTACGGGAGTAGACCTTCTGCATCGGGATGCTAAGATAAGGTTGTCTCCACACACCAACAGCTTCGCATGCAGTTTGCTCAGTGCCACGAACAACAGCAGCTACAGCATAGGTAGAGCTGAGAGTACCGGCAGCATCAGTAAAGTTTGACACCGTAAGAGGTGATTCATTTACCAACATGCCATCGCGATAGATGTTGTATTCGGTGTCATAATACTCTGTACCGTCAATGCGCCAACTGAGGAAAACGCCCCCATTGGTTTTCACGGCGACTAAACCTCTGTCGAGTGTTTCCATTACACGCTGCGCCATAGTGGTAGTAGCAATGCACAGCAATAGCATCAATAGCAGGATTGTCCGATTCTTTTTCATAGTATAAAAATTGTTTTTCACTTATCTCTTTACCATTATATAATTTGCAAATATAATGTTTTATTTCGGTATTACCACAGAATCAGGAGTATTTTCATAAAAAACAAGTGGGCGAAGCTTAGCTCCGCCCACCTATCATTCACTCGTTGCACTGATTACTTGAACCAATCAACAATCTTGTCCTTTGCATAGAAGTAGTATACAGCCAGACCTACCCATGAGGTGCAAAGCACTACAACAGCACAGATAACCTTACCAGCTGCACTGATAGGCATCTTCAAAATCTCTAATACGGCCTTGATGGCAAGAATAGTACCAACAAGCCAAATCAAAAAACTAATCATACTAACTTTTTCTTATTCTTTAAGGTTTATAATGTATTTTCAATGATAGCCAGGCGCAACAAGCACCCAGCTATCACCTAATATTCAATTGTCAACTGCCAATTATCAATTGTCAATTAATCAATACTCCATCTTGGTCATGCGCACATAGCTCTGGTAGCGCTTCTTGGCCATCTCTTCACAAGCGGCAAAGAGGTCTGCAGCCTCGGCAGGATACTGCTTCATGACAGATGCGAAGCGTACCTCGCCCTTCAAGAAGTCTTGGAAGCCCTCCCACTGCGGCTCCTTAGAGTCGAGTGTGAACGGATTCTTACCCTCAGCCTCGAGTGCGGGGTTGTAGCGCCACAGGTGCCAGTAACCGCATGCAACAGCAGCAGCCTCCTCGGCCTGAGCCTTGCCCATACCCTTCTTGAGACCATGGTTGATACAGGGAGCGTAGGCGATGATGATGGAAGGACCGGGATAAGCCTCAGCCTCGCGGATAGCCTTGAGGCACTGGCTCTGGTCGGCACCCATAGCAATCTGTGCTACGTATACATAACCGTAGGTAGTAGCAATCATACCAAGGTCTTTCTTGCGGATGCGCTTACCAGAAGCAGCAAACTTGGCGATAGCGCCGAGCGGAGTAGCCTTTGATGACTGACCACCGGTGTTTGAGTATACCTCAGTGTCGAGCACGAGGATGTTCACATCTTCACCAGAAGCAATCACGTGGTCGAGACCGCCGTAACCGATATCGTACGAAGCACCGTCACCACCGATAATCCACTGTGAACGCTTCACGAGATAGTGGCTGAGCTCCTTGAGCTGGGCGCATGCGGGGCAACCGTCGGCAGCACCCTTCTCGATTATCGGGTTGAGCTTAGCAGCAGCAGCCTTAGATGCATCAGCATCATCCTGACCAGCAATCCACTCCTGAGCAGCCTCCTTGAGCTCAGCAGGTGTAGCCTCATCGGCGATAGCACCTTCGAGGATAGCCTGGATGCGTGCCTTCATCTTCTTGTTGGCCAATGCCATACCGAGACCAAACTCGCAGAAGTCCTCGAAGAGTGAGTTAGCCCATGCGGGACCTTGACCCTTCTCGTTGGTAGTATACGGTGTTGAGGGGATTGAACCTGAGTAGATTGAAGAACAGCCTGTAGCGTTGGCTACCATCTGACGGTCGCCATAGAGCTGAGAGATGAGCTTCACATAAGGAGTCTCACCGCAACCAGAGCAAGCGCCTGAGAACTCGAAGAGCGGAGTAGCGAACTGTGAGTTCTTGGGGTTAGACTTGATGTCTACGAGGTGCTGCTTGGTCTTCACGTTCTTCACGCAGTAATCCCAGTTGGCAGCCTCATGAAGCTCGCCTTCGAGCGGAACCATCTTGAGGGCAGGACCACCGAGCTTCGGATTGCCGGGACATACGTCAACACAGTTGCCGCAACCGAGACAGTCCATCACACCTACCTGGATACGGAACTTCATACCCTTCATAGGAGCGGGAGCCTTCATATCAATCATAGAACCGTTTACGCCAGCAGCTTCTGTATCGTCCATCACGAACGGACGGATACAAGCGTGAGGACAAACGAATGCACACTTGTTACACTGGATACACTTCTCAGCATCCCAAACAGGCACGAAGGGCGCTACGCCACGCTTCTCATAAGCGGCTGTGCCCTGAGGCCAGGTACCGTCCTCGTAGCCCTTGAAGGCTGATACGGGGAGCAGGTCGCCATTCTGTGCATTGATGGGGCGTACTACCTCATTGATGAATGCGGGATCATCGTTGGCTACCACCTCATCAGCAGGGAGGCTTGCCCAAGCAGCGTCAACGGGGAGCTCCTTGTACTCGCCACCGCGGTCAACGGCTGCGTAGTTCTTGTTCACGATATCCTCACCCTTCTTACCGTATGACTTCACGATGAACTTCTTCATCTGCTCGATAGCCAAGTCAACGGGAATCACCTCGGTGATGCGGAAGAAGGCGCTCTGAAGGATGGTGTTGGTACGGTTGCCAAGGCCAATCTCCTGAGCAATCTTGGTAGCGTTAATATAGTAAACCTTGATGTTGTTCTCTGCGAAGTAGCGTTTCACGTTGTTGGGCAGATTGACAGCCAGCTCGTCACCCTCCCAAATAGTGTTGAGGAGGAAGGTACCGTTCTTCTGCAAACCGCGTGTCACGTCGTACATCTTCAGGTAAGCCTGTACGTGACAAGCCACGAAGTTAGGTGTATTCACCAGGTAGGTAGAGCGGATCTCGCTGTCGCCGAAGCGGAGGTGAGAGCAGGTGAAACCGCCCGACTTCTTTGAGTCGTATGAGAAGTATGCCTGGCAGTGCTTGTCGGTGTTGTCACCGATAATCTTCACTGAGTTCTTGTTGGCACCTACCGTACCGTCAGCACCGAGGCCGTAGAACTTAGCCTGGAACATGCCTTCGCCACCCATAGCGATTTCTTCCTGCTGGGGCAGTGAGGTGAAGGTAACGTCGTCAACGATACCCACGGTAAACTGGTTCTTAGGCTCTGCCATAGCGAGGTTCTCGTATACGGCGAGGATCTGAGCCGGTGTGGTATCGTTAGAACCGAGACCATAGCGTCCGCCCACGATAACGGGAGCGTCGGGCTGACCATAGTAGCAGTCCTTAACGTCGAGGTAGAGAGGCTCACCATTGGCACCGGGCTCCTTGGTACGATCGAGCACAGCAATGCGCTTGGCTGTCTTGGGCACAGCAGCAAGGAAGTGCTTAGCCGAGAAGGGACGATAGAGGTGTACGGCCACGAGACCAACCTTCTCACCCTGAGCGGTGAGGTGGTCAACTACTTCGCGGATAGCCTCAGTAACAGAACCCATAGCGATGATGACGCGCTCAGCATCGGGAGCACCATAGTAATCAAACAAGCCATATTTGCGACCGGTGATCTCTGAGATCTTCTCCATGTATTCCTCTACTACAGCGGGAACGTTAGCGTAGTAGTTGTTGCAGCTCTCGCGGTGAGCGAAGAAGGTGTCGGGGTTCTCGGCCATACCGCGTGCTACGGGACGCTCGGGAGTGAGTGCACGATTGCGGAACTCGGCGAGTGCCTGCTGGTCGATGAGCGGAGCAAGGTCCTCGTTCTCCAACATCTCAATCTTCTGAATCTCGTGAGAGGTACGGAAGCCGTCGAAGAAGTTAACGAAGGGTACGCGGCTCTTGATGGTAGCGAGGTGAGCTACACCAGCGAGGTCCATCACCTCCTGTACAGAACCTTCGGCCAACATGGCGAAGCCTGTCTGGCGGGTCGACATCACGTCCTGATGGTCACCGAAGATACACAAGGCATGTGAAGCCAGTGTACGTGCCGATACGTGGAATACGCAGGGGAGGAACTCACCTGCAATCTTGTACATGTTGGGGATCATCAGCAGCAAACCCTGCGATGCGGTATATGTAGTTGTCAGTGCACCGGCTTGGAGTGAGCCGTGTACGGCACCTGCAGCACCACCTTCAGACTGCATTTCCTGTACGAGTACTGTTTCGCCGAAGATGTTCTTGCGGCCCTGAGCTGCCCACTCGTCGACATACTCAGCCATTGTTGATGACGGAGTGATAGGATAGATAGCTGCTACCTCACTGAACATATAGGAGATATGCGCAGCTGCCTGGTTACCGTCACAGGTAATGAATTTCTTTTGTTTAACCATAGTTGTAACTTGTTAAATAATAACGTTATTCTAATATCTTTATTTCAGCAAAAGTTCTACGTGTTGTGTCATTCTGAACGAGGTGAAGAATCTCTCATCATCCGCAAGTTATCGGACACAACGTCCGCGAGATCCTCCGTGTTGCTCAGGATGACACCTGAGTTCTATATATACATATTTAATATAAGAATCCAAACAGCCAAAGTGGAATTTGGTTCTCACGTCCCAATTCACGTCGGTGCATGATGTAGTACACATCGGGGCTGTGCTTGATACGTGTCCCTTCGGTACATATGCGCATCTGTATCTTCTCGTCCACGAGGAACGAGAGTCCCTTACCACCCTTGTTCACCGTATGGTCTTTCCACAGTGCATTGGCAAGGAAGGTTTCCAACACATCCTGGTCATTCACCTTCACGGGGTAGATACTGTATACGAGGTTCGTATTATGAAGCATTATCTTGGCAGGCTTCTTAGGGAAGGAGTCGCCGGGATTATACACCATATTAATAAGTCGTGCATCGGCCAGATACTTGATATAGTTCATCACCGTAGCACGCGAGGTCTGTATGGCCTCGGCCAGCTTGCTCACATTAGGGGCCTGCGGACCATTCACCGCCAACAGATAGAGCAACTTCTTTATCTTGGCCAGATACTTGAGCTCTATCTGCTGCACGATAAGGATATCCACCTCCATCATGGCATTCATGGTCTTGAGGAGGTTCTCCGAGAAGTTGCGTTTCTCCAGGAAGAAGGGATAGAATCCGTGGTGCAGATAGTTCTGGAAGAAGGCATTGGGACTCACCTTGGGCAATATCGTGCGAGCTATCTGCTCGTGATTGGTAAGTATCTCCTCCAGCGTGTAGCTGCGGAAGTTGTTGCCCGTCTTCAGGTTCAGGTACTCACGAAACGAGAAACCACGCAAGTTGTAGGGCTTGGCAATGCCATTGAGCTCGGGATTCTCCTCCTTGAGGCGCATCACCGAGGTACCGGTAAATACCATCTTCAATTGCGGGAAGCGGTCGTAGCACTCGCGCAGCTGATGACTCCAATTGGGGATCTTGAATACCTGGTCGATGAGCAGCACCTTACCTCCACGGCGGATAAACTCCTCGGCGAATGCCGTCAGGCTCTTGCCTTGGAAATAAAGGTTGTTCAGATTCACATACAAGCATGAGCGATCGTTGCGGAACCGTTCCTGCGCGTACTGTATGAGGAAGGTAGTCTTGCCCACTCCACGGGTGCCCTTGATGCCTATGAGACGGTTGTTCCAGTCAATTTCATCCATCAAGTCGCGGCGCACCGTACCTTCGGTATGCGTCAGCAGATATTCGTGTGTTTTGTAGAAAGCCTCCATATTACCGGCCTATTTTTTATTTTGCTACAAAGTTACTCCTTTATTTGATATTTTGCAACCCTTGCTTTGCAATTTTTTTTTATTTTTCTGTAAGAATCTATTTTTTTATTCAGAGTTTAGCTGAGAGGTATTTGGGGATAGATTTGCACAGTCAAGGCGCAGCAAGGATAGCGCAAACGAGCGCATGTAAGCTTGCTTACAATGCTCAGCGAGCGCAGCCTATAACACAAGAAATCATTATAAGCAACCGCATCGGTGTCATATCGGTCATTCTAGCCGAGCGGCTGTGCATCACCGACATACAGGCCTTGAAGCTATTCTATGCAAGCCAAACATGCGCCCATCTTCACGACAAGTCTACAGGTCTCTACCTTTATGGCGGCCACTACATCGCCGATGAGTATATGCGTGAGATGGAGGGTAGGCAGTAAATTGCTGCATATTGCAACGCAGGGTATATAAAAAACGACCCGCCGATTTAAGCATTGTGAAGAGGCTTGGCGGGTTCTTGCGTTGTAAAATCGAATGACTCTGCAAATATAAAAGGGAAAAGGCGCAAAAAGTTTAGTTCTTCTTCATTTTTGAATAGGTTTCTGCATATACTCTAAATAGCATAGCTGTGGATATTATAAAATTGATTCAATTACGACCCACACTCCATCATTATCCTTACCGTCGCGCCTCAAAATTCCAACTTTTTTCATCAGAGAAAGATCGCGTTCTATAGTACGTGTAGTTACCGACAAAGTCTCCGACATTTGTTTGGCTGTTATTGTCGCAGACTCTTTAATAACATTGAGTATTTTCTGTTGACGTTCAGTTAGTTTCGTCTCCGACATGTCACCGACAAAGTCTCCGACATTCTGATTGTCGGACGATGCAAAAATGATAGTCTGAATTTGTGTTGGCGTGGACTTGAATACAGGTTTCAGTTCATCCTTGTACCCGTCCAAAGCTTGAGTTTCATTGCATATACGAGTGATGGAAAAAGACTATCAGGATAGCAGATAGGATTTTGTTCTGCACATTTTTTTGTAACTTCGCATCATGAAACGATTTGCAGTATTCAACCCCGAGCACGACTTGGCCTTGGCCAATGGCGATGCCCACTATCTGGCGCCCCGCAATATCCGCGAGATGGCACACGACCTGGCACCACTGATGGACTATCTCGAATGGGACACGCCATGGGGATGGGATGCTGCTGTTGCGAGCCATCTGCACAAGTCGGGCATCCCGCGCCAGGAGCTGCCCACCGACACGATGCTTGCTGCCCTGCGCACCCACTCCGAGCGCATCACCGCTCACCACCTGCAGCTGCAGATGCTTCCCCTCTCGGTGCATCTTATAGGAGAGTCCTACGTATGCCGCTCACTCGACGACATCAAAACATACGCCACGCAGCATAGCCACCTACTCTTGAAGGCGCCACTCTCGGGCAGCGGCAAGGGGTTGAGGCATCTTAATCTTAACGATAACCATCCATCCAGTAGAAGGTCAACGTCAGCGTTAACGTCAACGTTAAAAAAAATAGAGTCTTGGGCCGATGCCCTCATCCGCCGCCACGGTTACCTCACTGCCGAACCCTACTACGACAAGGTGCAGGACTTTGCCATGGAGTTTTGCGTAACTGACGGACAATGCTACTTCATCGGCCACTCACTCTTCACCACCGACACCCACGGACGCTACGACAGCAACCTGCTGCTGAGCGATGCCGATATCGAGGCTCGCCTCTCCGAATATATTCCCCGTAGCGTGCTACACGACGTACGGCACTTTGTAGAAGCACATACAGAACTCATCGTTCCTGCCGAGTGGGACACCTCACGCTTCCCCATCACCTTCGGCATAGATATGATGATTGTGAATATTATAGGTCAACAGCCCATACACCCGGATGGCAACTCACAACTCAGAATTCAGAATTCAGAATTCAAACTCCATCCCTGCGTAGAGATCAACCTCCGCTGCAACATGGGTATCGTTGCCCACGAGGTACGCCGCCATCTGATGGCACCCGAAGCCACGGGCATCTACCGCCTTGCCCTCTTTCCCGACCACGCAGCCCTACAGGCTTTCGATGAGGAACAACGCTCACTATACCCCGCCCTATATCGCGACGGTCTTCTCGTACGGGGTTATCACCCCCTCACCTCCATTGAGGGAGATACGCGACATCTTGCATATATCATCGGCAAAGAGGTATAAAGAGAGAGGTCCCTACTCCTTATACAACGCCTCCACGGGATCCTCCTTCGCCGCACGATAGGCGCGGGCCACGACGATAGCTGAGGTCACGGCCAGCACGATGGCGAGGGCAATGAGGAATACCCACCAGTAGAGCGGGATGTGGTAGGCAAAGCCTTCGAGCCAGCGCGACATGATCAGGTAGCTCACGGGAGCGGCAAAGAGGAAGGCAATGAGCACCATCTTCACATATTGACCGACGAACATACCGAGCACCTGGCTTATCTGCGCTCCGTGAACGCGGCGTACGGCAATCTCGCGACGGCGATACTGCGTCTCGAAGAAGACGAGGCCGAAGACTCCCATCAGTGAGATGCAGATGGAGATGAGAGCAAAGATGGTAATCAGACGGTTCAGCTCGCGCTCCTTCTCGTATTGGCGTCCCAGCTCTTCGTCGAAAAACTCGATGGTAATCTCGTCCGCATTATCACCCATCTTAGTGACACAATCCTTGATATGCTTCTCCACGGCTTCAATATCTGCATTTGCTGCAGTACGAACATAGCAATGTTTGATGTACCCTGTATGCTCTCTTACGCAGAAGGCAAAGGCGGAACTTTCATATTGCAGGGAACGGAACTTGAAGTCCTTACAGAAACCGATGGCAGTGGCTCCGTTCAAGTCTTCATTGACCTTCAGACCAAATTCTTTCTGTGCCTTCTCGTTGAAGATATAGAGCTGCTTGTCGTCTTGTTGCTCGTCTTCGGGCATATAGTCGCGTCCCTCAATCAGTTCGATTCCCATAACGCGAAGGAAGTTGTGTGTCACGGAATAGGCTTGGAAGAAGATGTTTTCACCCTTCTCCGTCACTCTGTTATGCGTTGAGCGGGTGTCAGCGATAAAGTTTTCCGAGCCAAAGGCTGCATCTACAATCATCGGATTGGTCTTCAGTTCATTGGTGAACTGCTGTCGCGCATTGAAGTCCCACCGCGATTTGCTGGCACTGCCGAGATTGACCCCAAGCACGTTCTCTTTGTTGAAGCCCATATCGTAACGCATCATATAGGTGTGCTGCAAGCGGATAAACAACGTGCAGGTGATGAGGGCGATGGAGATGACAAACTGTATGCCCAAGAGCACGTAGCGCATACGACGCCCTGAAGCTGTGTTGCCAAACGTGCCTTTCAGCGCAAAGGCTGGCGGCACGGAAGTGATATAATAAGCAGGATAGATGCTGCTGACCACGGCAAGCAAGAGACCTGCAGCAACGATGCCCAGAGCTATCATCGGGTTGTCGCCCAGCAGAGCCGATGTAGAGAGCAGTCCCGTCAGCTCTGGCGCTACCATGAAGACGATGTAGGCAGCCAATAGAAGACCGAGCGCTACCAGCCCTACTGCCTCGAGCACGAAGCCTATGCGCAGGCGACGTGTAGAGCAGCCAAACACCTTCTCTGTATTCACACGTCGGATGCGGCGCGGCACCATCGCCATAAAGAAGTTCACGAAGTTGATGAATGCGATGGCCAATATCAGCACCGCAATGCTCAGCAATGTGTAGGTGGTAGATCTGTTGCCAATATCGTGACCAATGATTCCCTCCACATCATTGGCAAAGTAGATGTCATAGACCGACGTCAGTCGCATATACTCTTTCCCCAGTTTCAGCCATTGCTCTTGGCTGTCGCCTTCTGAGGCCTTTCGCAAATCCTCGAATGCTTCGCCATACTTCGGTGCTATCAGGCGGAGACCATTGGCAAGCACCATATCGTTCTGCCCGGCATCGTGCACCTTATAATAGTAGGAGTAACAAAACTCGTCCTTGCCTGGCATTATCTCCTTGTCGGTCAACTGCAATATCACGGTGCGTGCAAATTCGCAGTTGTCGGGAAAGTCCGGATAGATACCCCGTATCGTCTGCACATTCATATTGGGTGCTTTCTCGTTTCCCGTCATCACGGCATCGCCTACCTTGAGATTGTGCGTCTGAGCAAACGTCTCACTTATCACGATGGAGTTGGGATGCGCCAATTCCTCGTAACTGCCATCGATGAGCGGTATGTTGAACAATTGGGGCAGATTGTATGAGCAGATGCGAGCCTCGGCGTGGAAATACTCCTTATAATCCTCTTGGGGAAGGATAAGGAAAAGGTTCGTCTGAGGATAAGGGAATGCCCAGGCATACTCCTCCACATTGGCATTGTTGTCGCCCACAGCCTCACCCACGTAATGCGACACGTGTGGCATCTTCTTGGTAGCGTCACCATCACCCATTACGGACTTGAACTCCAAGCGATATAGCTTGTCCGCATCCTTAAAGCATCGGTTGTACCCAAGGTCAAAGTTCACCTGCACCAAGATGATGTAGGCCGCCGCAAAGGCGATGCCGAGCCCAAGGATGTTGAGCACGGACGACACCTTGTAACGTCCGAGGTTCTTGAAAAATTCTTTCATTGT
>CANBEE010000035.1 GCA_947367415.1 uncultured Bacteroidales bacterium | reverse complement strand
ATACTATCCGCTATTGAGGATACTCATGCCGACCTTGTCTATTTTGATCTTGTGAAAGAATATGGCAACCGAAAAAGCTATAAGAAAGAAATAGATTATACGGCGGCAACGAAAAACGATTTTATCATCAATCTGTTCAACTACAAGACTGGAGGATACACTGTTACCAAGTGTTTCCGCAAAAGCCTTTATGACGATAATGTCATCTACATACCCTTACTAGTTATGCATGAAGACATCTACCTCATGTCGCAAATCATATTTTATGCGCAAAGCATTGTACATATTCCCCGAGCACTATATCATTACAGAAAGGACAATCCCAACTCGTTCTGTGCACAAGACAAGAGAAAACGGCACATAGCATCCACAACCAATCTGCTAGATTTATACGAGCACTACCGTGACAATCTTAAGGGAAGTCCTTTAGAGCATGTAGCAGGAAGTATTTTGATGAGGGCGGGACAGCATAGTATTATGCACAACTATGATTTCTTTGAAAAATATCCCTATCTTGCAAAGGATCTCATAAAAACCAAACTTAATTGCCGATATCGAACAGCGATACCTATGCAGATTATTGTAAAGCTATATGCCTATTACAAACATTTAAGTAAGCAGGAGTCTACTTTTTATCCTTCAACGGAATAGATTTAACCTACCATAATTTGCCGTTTTACCAAAAATCCGTACTTTTGTAACTACATATACATATATATAATAACATGGCACTCATCAAATCAGTTCGGGGATTCACTCCCGAGATAGGCGAAGACTGCTACCTGGCCGACAATGCCACCATCATAGGCGATGTGGTGATGGGTCGCGACTGCAGCATATGGTTTGGCACTGTACTGCGCGGCGACGTCAACAGCATCAAGATAGGCGACTGTGTAAACATCCAGGACGGTTCGGTACTGCACACACTGTATCAAAAATCAACTATAGAGATTGGTAACCACGTCTCGGTGGGCCACAACGTCACCATCCATGGCGCCAAGGTGCACGACTATGCCCTCATCGGCATGGGGAGCGTACTGCTCGACGATGCCGAGATAGGCGAAGGAGCCATCATTGCTGCAGGCAGTGTGGTGACAGCCCGCACCAAGGTGGGGGCATACGAGCTATGGGCAGGCGTACCCGCCAAGTTCATCAAGATGGTATCGCCCGAACAGGGTAAGGAAATCAACCAAAAGATTGCTCACAACTACAAGATGTATGCTTCGTGGTACGAAGAAGAGGTATGAAAGAGAAGATAACACTTGCCCTGCTTACCTTTGCGCTAAAGGCGATAGCCATTTGGCCGTATGGGGTGCTCTATGTGCTGAGCAGCCTCATATATCCTATCGTGTACTATGTGGTGGGCTATAGGCGCAAGGTGGTGCACAACAACCTTGTGAACTCCTTCCCCGAGAAGTCCGAGAAGGAGATACGGGAGATTGAGAAGAAATTCTACCGCCACTTCTGCGACTACGTGCTGGAAACGGTGAAGCTGATGCACATCTCCGACGAGGAGATGCGCCGTCGCCTGCGCTTCACCAACCCCGAGCTTATAGAGCAGCTGCGTGGCGACGGCAAACCTTTCTTTGTCTATCTGGGGCATCAGTGCAACTGGGAGTATGTGATCTCCATCACCATGTGGACACACCCCGACCTTGCCGCCTGCCAGATATACCACCCACTCAGCAACAAGGCGATGGACAAATTGATGTATCGTATGCGTAGCCGCTTCAACTCAGTGGGCATACCGCAGAAGCAGACGCTGCGTGCCATCCTCACTATGGTACGTGAAGGCAAGCAGCCCTTGCTCGGACTCATTGCCGACCAGCGTCCTCAGCGACGTCCCGAGCCGGAGTGGATGGAGTTTCTCAACCAGGATACGGCCATCATCACCGGTGGCGAGGTGATGGGCGTAAAGCTGGGTGCCCACTTCATCTACGGCAGCATGCGTTGTGTGCGCCGTGGCTACTATGAGATAACACTCCACCCCATCGAGCCCATCGAAGGCGAGGAGTTCAGCTACAGCAAGCAGTATATGCGTATGCTCGAGCAGGACATCAAGGCACAGCCCCACATGTGGCTCTGGACACATAAGCGGTGGAAGTGGAAACGTTCCTAAAAACGAAGACGATAACGAAAACGACAACTGTCGTCCGGTCAATTCAGAATTCACAATTCACAATTCAGAATTTCAAAAAGCATGATCAAACAATTTCTCTCACTCATCCGTCGGTTCATACCGCCCTATAAGAAGTTCCTGTTCGGCAACCTCGCACTTAACCTGCTGGCACAGATACTCAACGTATTCTCCTTTGCCCTGCTCATCCCCATCCTGCAGATTCTCTTTCAGGTGAGCGACACGCAATACGAGTACATGACCTTTGCCGACGGCAACATTGCCGATGTCATCAAGAACAACTTCTACTACTACATGAACACCTTCATCGAGACACGCGGTGCGCTGTGGGTGCTCATGGCCTCGGGAGTAATATTGATTGTGATGACGCTGCTCAAGACTGCCTGCTACTTCGGCTCGGCAGCTACGCTGATACCTTTGCGCACAGGTGTAGTACGCGACATCCGCATACAAGTATATAATAAGGTGATGGGATTGCCGCTCAGCTTCTTTTCCGAGGAGCGTAAGGGCGACATCATATCCCGTATGAGTAGCGACGTGAGCGGACTCGAGACCTCGCTCTCCAACTCACTGGAGATGCTTATCAAGAACCCCATCGCCATCGTCGTGACGCTGTTTACCCTCTTCTTCCTCAGTTGGGAGCTCACGCTCTTCGTGCTCGTGGCTATGCCTGCCTTGGCTTGGGTGATGGGCACCATCAGCCGTAAGCTCAAGCGTAAGTCGAAGGAGGCACAGAACTACTGGGGTACCCTGCTAGCACAGCTCGATGAGACCTTGGGCGGACTGCGCATCATCAAGGCTTTCCTCGCCGAGGGCAAGATGAAGGATCGCTTTGCCCATATCAACAACACCTACCGCAATGCAGTGATGCGCATGACCATACGCCAGAGTGCCGCACATCCCGCCAGCGAGTTTATGGGTACCTGCATCATCGTCATCGTGATGTGGGCAGGAGGCTACATTATCCTCGACGGCATGTCGGGTATGGAGGGAGCCACCTTCATCTACTACCTGGTGATGCTCTACAATATCCTCAACCCCATCAAGGACCTCTCCAAGGCATTATACAACATTCCCATCGGTATGGGCTGTTGGGAGCGTGTGGACAAGATTCTCAGTGCCGAGAATCCCATCAAGGAGCCTGCCGTACCTGCCACACTGGCTTCCTTCGAGCAGGGCATCGAATTCAAGAATGTGAACTTCCACTATACTCCTGGTGCTCCTGTGCTGCGCGGCATCAACCTCACCCTTGAGAAGGGTAAGACGATTGCACTTGTGGGACAGTCGGGTTCGGGAAAATCTACGCTTGTGGACCTTGTACCCCGCTTCCACGACGTCACAGGAGGAAGCATCTGCATCGATGGCACCGACATCCGCGACGTCTCCATCCACGACTTGCGCTCACTCATCGGTAATGTGAACCAGGAGGCCATCCTCTTCAACGATACCATCTTCAACAACATCAGCTTCGGTGTTGAGGGGGCCACCATGGAGCAGGTCATCGAGGCGGCCAAGATTGCCAATGCCCACGACTTCATCATGGAGAGCGAGCAGGGCTACGACACGATGATCGGTGACCGTGGCTGCCGCCTCTCAGGTGGTCAGCGTCAGCGCTTGAGCATCGCCCGCGCCATACTGAAGAACCCCCCGATACTCATCCTCGACGAGGCCACCTCGGCACTCGACACCGAGAGCGAGCGCCTAGTGCAAGAGGCACTGGAGCGCCTGATGAAGTCGCGCACCACCATCGCCATTGCCCACCGTCTGAGCACCATACGCCATGCCGACGAGATATGCGTGATGCTCGAAGGCGAGATTGTGGAGCGCGGCACGCACGACAGCCTTATCGCTGCAGGAGGCTACTACAAGAAGCTTCACGATATGCAGAGCCTGTAGCATAGGGCAATGCCTTTGACTAGTTCTGTATACTGAGGCCCGCCCATCGCCTCAATTAATGGGAAGATAATATTAATGCCCGCACCTTGCTTGGTGCGGACATTATTCTTATTCAGATACCGCGATGTAAGGATTATTTACGCTTTTCTTCCAGAGAAAGCTCCTCGTTGCGGATGAATGTCATGGGGACAATCTCGAAATAGTCGTGCATGAACTGAGCCTTACCATCATCACCCTCAAACACGCTCTTGAAGCGTATCCAGTGCTCACCTTCGGAGAGATACTTGGTAGTGATGACCTTGCGGATAGTGGAAGCCTCTTCTCTTACAATGACAGAACCGTTATACTTATAGGTCGTAGGTGCCTTCAGATAACCACGGTTCTTCATTTCCTTGTCGTTGGCAACACCATTGTCATCGGTCTCAGAGTCTCTTATCCAGCCGATTGAGGGGTGGCTAGCTGCAATTCTAAGGTCCACAGGGATACCGGCCACTTCGCCATCAACATAGAACTGGATGATGTGGCGTACGGTCTCAGACTGATAACCCATACGTATCTCGTATGTTCCGGCTGGTACGGGAGGAAGCTTGTAAGCAAAGTCCAATGCACCCAAAGTCATCATCTCGTCGCCCTGATAGTTGTGCCAGTTAGTATAAGGACAGAGGTAGAAGTGCATGGTCTCCTCTGAATATACCTTCATGTTTGTACAATAGTTGTTGGGGATATAAATCTCACCGGCATTGGAGCCTGCCTTGTCGCGACTGCGCCAACGTATGTCGTTATTGGTAAGCTCAGGACAGAGTGTAGAGGCATCGAAACGGATGATGCAGTTGAGCACATTACCGGCCATCTCGTCTTCGTTATAGATGAGAATCTTATCAATGACATTGATGGAGCCATTTAGCGCCTCCTGTGCAAAGTCTGAGTAGAGGGTATCCATTGCTCTGAACTCGATGGGGTCGTATACCTTGATGTTCACATGGTTCTCCATCTCGGGCTGGTTAGCACCATTTCGTGCATAGTTGATAAGGTATGTGGTCTGATATTTGGGGTTGCTACGCGGAACACTGACCTTCATCAGTCGGTTGTTCATGGTCTCGTAGAACTCGTTGCGGTCAGAGAAGTTTACAAGGTTCTTCTCAGAGTCGAAGTTGTTGAGCGCGATTTTGTAGCACACCAGACGTGAATAGGGCACTTTCTTGTTGAGGAGGTGATAGCCCACAAACTGATTGAGCGGGTTCTCCTTGCTGGTGTAGGGTGCCGATGGGTCTGATTTCGGATACCAATCAGCACATTTTGCAATGAGGTCGTCCAAGCTGAAGATGCCGTTGTCGTTGAAGACCTTATCAGGCTCCACGAAAGCTGTGAATCCGTAGTAGCGCTCTGCAGGATAGGGGCAATAGCCCTGGAGCTTGATGTCAAGGTGCTGTTTGTCGCCATCGGTATAGGTTTCATCCTTGTATAGCTGCATCTGCTCGTCATACCCTGTGAGCTCCAATGCCTCGCTGAAGATGCGGAAGTACTCATGCTCCTTGATCTGTGTGGGCACCATGTTGGTAGAGGGGTTCAGCACGCTGGCAATCGTATGCACTACACCATTCTCGAGTTCCTCATCCTTGGCAATAATCTCGGCTGTACCATTGATGAGCAGAACGTTCAGGTTGTTTTCATCCACATCGTATCCGAGGCTGAGGTAACGGTCGTTCATGTTCATCGTCGGGATGATGTCGCCCTCCATATCTGTGGTCAGATAAACATCCGGCAAGAGGTGGGTGCGTGAGATGACTCTACACATAGAGTCGGACAGTTCGCTGAGCTCGGGCGATGTCACACCTGTCCAGATAGGATCACCCGTGTCCAGAGTAGCTTTATAGATAGAGTCCTGCTCAAACAAATAGCGTTTAATGGCATCATTGGTAGGAGCGAAGCAGGTGTATTCGCCATACGCCTTCATCAAGCTGAAGTATCCGCCACGTGTAAGGATTTCGATGTAGCTGCTATAGATGTCGTCATGCGACTCCAGGAATGATGCAACGGTATGTCCTGTAAACGTGTAACGAGCGCCCTCGTCAATTTGTTCTCGACAGCCGGTCAATACCATAGCGCCTATACATGCAGCGGCTAACAGTTTGCTTTTCAATGCTTTCATAGCTTCTATTACGATTTTTAGTTTATTGATTCTCATTCAAAGGCAGGCGCTACATTATAATGCCGCACCATAATTCATGCAAAAATAGGAAGTTTTTTTCATTTATCAACGAAAAAGTCAGATAAAAACAAAAATCTTTCCCTCTTTTCGAGAGATGGACTGCCGAAGAGCATAAAGCTAATGAATAATTCTTACTGTTTATCGTAACAGGTTAATAAGTCAATTATTAGGGCAGCGAGGTTCTGTTTCTTACCATCTTTCCTCCCATTTATTCAGCCTGTATACCGAAAAGCTTGCGTTTGAGGTGTCTAAGGGACAGAACGTAGCGACGAGGGAGCTCTGCGAGATTTTTCGTTATGCTCAAAATGGCATACCACGGCCTCCTCATTATATATAGTATTACGAGTCGGCCTCTGCCATTGCCAACCGATTTATGAACTTTCGCCAATAGGGAACACTTAAAAAAAGTATCAAGAGCAGGTTACGTATTGTTGAATACATGTATTTATCCCTTTTCACCGAATATTACCTCATAGAGGTCGGTGGGTAGTTTCTTGCGGATACGCTCCTTGCGCTTGCGAATGGTGGTGGGAGTAGTGTGCCCGATGTAGGCAATGACATTGTTGCTATAGCCCAGATAGGTGCAGAAGCAGCATACCAGCTCCTGGTCATTCAGCTCAAGTCCCTCGTGCAGCGTGCTGCAAGCCTCCTTGAAGGAGTCGAAGAGCGTGCTCTCCACATCACGAGTAGCCTCGTAAGCCATATCGTAGAGTTCCTTTTCCTTAATCTGCATGGCGTTAAGTTCCTCATAGCTGGTGGTATTCTCAAAGGCACGGCGACCATCGGCAAGCGAGCGGCGCAGTATCAGTGTCTCGGGAAGGGAAAAGGTCTCCTTGTCTTCCTCGTCTGTAGCCATTGTCGTGGGGCCGGGAGGTGGCGACTGCGGTTCCTCACGGACAAGGTGTCGGCGACGATAATGCTTGCGATAGTACCCTATGGCAAAGGGAGATAGGAGAATCAGCAACAGGAGTATGCGATAGATACGCTGGTGCCGTTTCTGCGCCTTGAACTGAGGGTCGCGTTTCTGAGCCTCTGAAGCTCGCAAATCCTCTTTTACCTCAGGCTTGCCATTGGCAATGACATTATTCTTCAACTCATCTTTCAGCTCATCCATCGTCTGTTCCTTATAGAGTTTCCCATCACGTGCCTTAAAATGGAGTTGCTTGTAATGCTCGGCTGAGTCGCGCATACCTAACTTCTCATAGGTCTTCCACAATACATATCCACTGGTATACTCAACGGATGATTGATGATGTGGCAGCTGCAAGGCCAATTTAGCATAGTAAATGGCAGAGTCAAGCTCTTCGATATGCCAAAGTCCATCGGCCTTGAAGGAACAAAAGTGGGCATAAACAGGATCATCCTTAGGAGTAAGCCTCATACATTGCTCCAAATATTGTAAGGCAGCTCCATAGTTATGCCTTTGGCAAGATTCTATCCAATGCAGTTTATTTAATGCCTCAGCACGTAAGGTGTCGTTCGCATCGTCACGCACTACGATATTAGCATAGTGATAGTAGGCTTGATTGTATATTTCAATACTCTTTTCTTTTTGTCCTTCTGCCTCGGCTTTACGAGCTTGTCCGAAAGTATTAAAGGCTAGTCGCATCTCTTCAATTGCAGATAACGCTGAATTTTCGTTATTCATTGTCTGCCCTGACCGATTGCACGACGTGAATGCGAGAGCAACGATAGTCAGCAGGGAATAGATGAATGTTTTCATAGTGCAATGCATATATTCAGTGGTTACATATATAATGTGTTCGTCCGTTGCAAAGATAGGGCTTTTACAACAGACGAACACAAAAACGAGCGTGAAAAAAGCGTGACATGAGCGTGACAAATGCGTGACATTGGCCACACGTAGCGTGACATCGATGAGCTTCTACAACAAAAATACCCCGATGGAATGGGCGTTTTTAGTAGAAATGGCATACGGGACCATGCCCGTTGCCTATCTTGTAGGCAGCACCATGGATGATGGCATTGTTGATGTATGCTTTCGCTGCGCGAGCGGCTTCGGAGAGCGGGAGCCCCTTGGCCAGTTGGGCAGCAAAGGCACTTGAGAGGGTGCAGCCTGTACCGTGGGTGTTGGGTGTGTCGACGCGGCGGGCACTGAGCTCGGCTACCTCGCCTGTCTCGTAGTTGTAGAAGATGTCGATAAGCTCGTCGTCCACCAGGTGACCTGCCTTGAGCAATACCGATACCCCATACTGCTGGGCCAGGCGGCGGGCTGCACCGGGCAGGTCGCCCTGCTTCTCGATAGGCTCGCCAAGCAGGATTTCGGCCTCAGGAATGTTTGGGGTGATAACTCGCGCTAGCGGTATCAGGTCGCTCTTCAGCACGGCGATGGCGCTGTCCTCGATGAGCTTGTGCCCCGAGGTGGATACCATCACGGGATCGAGCACCACATCCTTTATACCGTACTTGCGCAACAGACGCGCCACGCTGCGCACCACCTCGGCTGAGTGGAGCATGCCAATCTTCACACTGTCGGTACCGATGTCGCTGAGCACGGCTTCAATCTGCCCTTCGAGGATATCGATGGAGAGGCCCACCACGGCATTTACGCCCAGCGTATTCTGTGCGGTGATGGCGGTGATGGCCGATGTGGCAAAGCATCCGTTAGCCGAGATGCTCTTGATGTCGGCCTGTATGCCGGCGCCACCGCCCGAGTCACTGCCGGCGATGGTGAGAACTCTTCTTAATTGAGAATTGACAGTTGACAATTGACAATTATTCTCCGAGACCTCTGAGTTCTCTGAATGCTCATGGCGATTGTCCTTGATAATCGCCGCCAACTCTGCTGCTGCTTCGCGGGGCGAGGGGGCTGCCACGATGGCCGATACCACGGCTACGCCCTCTACGCCGTGGGCGATGACCTCACCCACGGTGTCTCTGTTCATGCCACCGATGGCTACGCAGCGGTGGCGCGAGCAGCGCATAACCTCGTCTACACCGTCGAGGCCGAAGGGGGTGAGCGTGTCGGTCTTGGTGGGGGTGGCATACACGGGCGATATACCTATATAATCCACGTCGAGGGCATTGGCAGCGACGACCTCGTCCATCGTCTCCACCGAGAGACCGATAATCTTGTCACGACCCAGCAGTTTGCGGGCTGTGGCGTAGGGCATATCGCTCTGCCCGATGTGTACACCATCGGCATCGACGGCTAGAGCTACGTCTACGCGGTCATTGATAATGAGGGGTATGCCGAGGGGAGCCAGCGCTGCTTTCAGCTCGCGGGCCAGTTGGATGAATTCGGCTGTGGAGCACTCCTTCTCGCGGAGTTGCACCATGGTGACACCGCCTGCAGCGGCTTCACGCACTATCCAAGCCATGTCGCGACCACCCGAAAGGGGGCGATCGGTGACAAGGTAAAGGGAGAGGTCAAAGGGTTTAACCATGAGTTGTGAATTATGAGTTATGAATTTTCAACTACTTTGTCTTCCTATCATAAAGAACTCCAGCTCCAGGGCGCAGCCTTCGGCGAAGACGCGGCGCATGAGTGCCTGCTTCTCGGGAGTGCAGTTCTCGGCCAAGCGGTCGATGAGGCCGACTACATAGTTGGTGGCCTCATCCATCTCGGGCGAACCGTAGGTTTGTATCCACTCCTTATAGGGGTTGTCGGGAGTGATTTGCTGTGCCACGAGGTACTTGCCCACCTCATTGTATACCCAGTAGCAGGGCAATACGGCAGCGAGCACTACGGGCACGTCCAGCGTGTCGGTATAGTGGCGCAGGAAACGGGTGTAGCGCAGCGTGGTGGCTACGGGAAGTGTTTCGCCATGGATACCAAAG
This sequence comes from uncultured Bacteroidales bacterium, assembly GCA_947367415.1. Taxonomy (GTDB): domain Bacteria; phylum Bacteroidota; class Bacteroidia; order Bacteroidales; family Bacteroidaceae; genus UBA1189. The sequence goes on along the minus strand of CANBEE010000035.1, from coordinate 4,945 downwards.
CGCTCGCTTAGCATAGCTTGCATGGCATTCTCGCTCTCCATACCCTCCTCAGCGGTAGCGCGGAAGAAGTCGCCCTCGGCCTTGTCCACCATCATATCGGCTACGGCGTAGAGGTCGCGCGAGTACTCCTTGAGGTATATCTTGTCTTGCTGCAGGTAGCGCACAAACTGCTCCTGCGGTAGCGTACCTGCCAGCATCTCCTGTATGAAGGCATATTGCTCGATGCTGCGCATGGTGTCGGCCACTGCTTCGAAGGCCGCGCTACTCCACTTAGCACGATGGTCACTTGGGGTTGCTACAACCTGATTGGCCAACTGCTCGGGAGTAATCTCGTACAGCGCATCCACGAAGTGGGTGAGCAGTGAGCCGGGAGCGGACTTCTGCGCTACGGCACGTTCGCCACATACGCCCATCACCGCCATGCCGTGCAGGGCAGCCTCGAAGGCATCGGGGTTGATACCAGCAAAGGCTCCTACGACCGAAGTGGCTGTGCAACCCATGGCCGTGACGAGTGTCATCAGCGGAGAGCCATTGCCAATCGTCTCCACGCGGAAGCCATCGGTGATATAGTCGGTAGCACCACTGATGACTACGACGGCGCCTGTCGTGCTTGCCAGCTGCTTGGCCGACTCCACGGCATTGTCGGAGCTTTGGCTGCTGTCTACGCCCTTGCTCTTGATGTCGGCATTCACGAGTGCCATAATCTCTGAGGCATTGCCACGGATGATGGTGGGGTGACACTCGCGGATAATCTGCCACGCTGTCTCTGTGCGATAGGGGGTGGCTCCTGCGCCTACGGGGTCGAGTACGATGGGCTTGCCCATGCGATGTGCTGCACGGCCCGCCGCCATCATGCCGCTCACCCACTCGGCATCGAGCGTACCGATATTGATTACCAGGGCCGAGGCGATACTGACCATATCGTCCATCTCCTCCACGGCATGGGCCATCACGGGCGAAGCGCCCAAGGCAAGCAGGGCATTGGCCGAGAAGTTCATGGCCACGTAGTTGGTGATGTTGTGTACCAGCGGACTCTTTTCGCGAACTAGCGCGAGGTCTCTCTTCAGATTCTCTTTGTTCATTTTTTCTCCTTTTTTAGGTTTGACATTTAGAAGAAGCTGTCTGGATTTTTATTCCCGAACGACTTCTTGGTTATAAATGCCGGTTCCTTGCTTGCGGAGCCGTGTACGGCATGGGCGAAAAAAGAGAGAAGACCTTATTCTCACGAGGGAATACGGTCTTCTCTTATACTATCAGCTTGTGCCTACACACCAAGTTCCGTTTTCCTCTCTGCAATTACGCCAGCAGGTTCAAAGGGTATAATCTCAGCCTGCCCTTGGGCAAGCACCCCTAACATTGGGATCACCTCACATAACGCGGCGCGCTACGCGCTTGTTTATTGATTCCGCGACAAAATTAGTGCAAGCCGAACGAAAAAGCAAGTAAAACTTGATTTTTCTGAGGCGCCGCCTAATTTCTGTACTTGTGGATGGTTTCTCTGATACCGCTTTGAAGGTCATACTGAGGAGCATATCCCAGTTCCTGCTTGAGGGGCTCTATATCGCACGTCCAGTTGCGCTGGCTGAGGATGCGGAATTTGTCGCTGTTGAGTGTGAAGGTGCGATGGGTGAGCCTCGACGCTGCATCACATAGCAGTGCCGCTACTCTTCCGAGCCATAGCGGTACGGTGATGCGGCATACGAATGGGTTGCCCAATTCTCGGCGTACGATATTCCCGAAGTCGTGTGCGGTGTATACCCTGCCATCGGTGACAAAATAGGCTCGCCGAGATACTCCTCGGTCAATGGCAAAGAAGACAGCCTCTACCAGATCTTTCACGTAGACAAACGTAATCTCTTGCCTACGGTAGCCAAGTGTCGGTTCCGCGTGGTGGCGTATGCCATCGATGAGTATCTGATAATCCCTATCGCGTGGGCCGTAGACACCTGTGGGGCGGAATATGACGTAGGGGACCCCCAGCTGCCGCATCATATATTCCTCGGCCATACGTTTGCTGCGCCCATAGTGGGTGTTGGGGCGAGGGGTATCGTCTTCACGGATAGGGCGGTAGGGCAGGGTCTCGCGGATGGGACCGTAGGTGCCAAGGCTGCTCATGAAGATGAATTGCCGGGGCACCATCCCAAGCGCTGTGAGCGTATCTATGAAACGGCAGGTACCCTCGTAGTTGATGGCATAGAAGTCATTGTGATGGAGGCATTGGGTAGCACCGGCACAGTGGATGATTACATCCCAGCACCCCTGCTTGCGGGCAAAATCCTGTAGCTGGTCCTGCAAGATTGTTGGATGGGTGTAGTCTAGTTCGATGAGGCGTATACGACTATCAGTCAAGTACCTCCGACTGCTTGTTGGGCGCACGGCTGCCCAGGTCTCATACCCTCGTAGCAGTGCCTTCTCTACCATATGGCTCCCGATGAAGCCCGATGCACCAGTTACTAGAATCTTCATTGTTCCCAATAGCCTTGATTGATGAGGCAAATATATCGCCCTTTTCTTATCAATTAAACAATTCTCTACAAAAAAAGGTTAACGGATAGCTCAATTATCAATAATAATCGTTACTTTAGCAACACGAAACCCTAAAAAGAATTAGCATATGGGAAAATCAGCCAAGAAGACGCATCTGCGCATGACCAAGCGCATGATGTTCGATGCACTCATCGACCTCTTTCAGGAATATTCTGACCGCTCGCTCACCTACAGTCGTATATGGAAGGAGCTACGCCTCACCACGCATCCGCAGAAGATGCTGTGTGGCGACATCATAGGCGACCTGCTCATCGACGGCACCCTCGTGGAGACCTCCAACGGACATTTCCGCCTCGTATTCCAGAAGCGTGAACTTACGGGCATCATCCAGCGCTCAAGCAATGGGAAGATACTCTTTGCCCCCGATGAGGATGACGAGTCGGTATACATCGCCGAACGCCACTCGATGCATGCCCTGCATGGCGACCGTGTGCGCGTGAGCCTTTTTGCCCGTCGTCGTGGACGCGGCATGCCCGAGGGCGAGGTGGTAGAGATCATCGAGCGGGCCAACGACACCTTCGTGGGCATCCTCAAGGTGGAACGCAACTATGCCTTTCTGCTTACCGAGAGCCGTACGCTCGACAATGACATCTTCATCCCTCGCGACAAGCTCAAGGGCGGAAAGACGGGCGACAAGGCAGTGGTGAAGATTGTGGAATGGCCCGAAGATGCACGCAACCCCATAGGTCACGTGGTGGACATCCTTGGTCAGGCAGGTAATAATGACGTAGAGATGCATGCCATCCTGGCTGAGTTTGGGCTCCCATACAAATACCCCATTGCCGTGGAGAATGCGGCCAACCATATCAGCGACGTCATCACACCCGACGAGATTGCCCGCCGACTCGATATGCGCGATGTGCTCACCTGCACCATCGACCCCCACGATGCCAAGGACTTCGACGATGCTCTCTCTATCCGTCCCCTCGGCAAGAACCTCTGGGAGGTGGGCGTACACATTGCCGATGTCACCCATTACGTGGGCGAGAACGGCATCATCGACAAGGAGGCACAGCACCGCGCCACATCGGTATACCTTGTAGACCGCACCATCCCCATGCTGCCCGAGCGCCTGTGCAACTACATCTGTTCGCTGCGCCCCAACGAAAACAAGCTCACCTACTCCGTCATCTTCCACATTGATGACAAGGGTCGTGTCAAGTACAGTCAGATAGCCCATACCATTATTAATAGCAACCGTAGATACACCTATGAGGAGGTACAGGCCATTATCGAGCGTCAGCAGCGCGGAACCAAAGAGACCTTGCCGGGCGATGAATATGCCAACGAACTGATGATATTGAATGGGTTTGCCCAGCAGATGCGTGCCGCACGCTTTGCGGGCGGAGCCATCAACTTCGACCGCGTGGAGGTGCGTTTTGACATCGACGAGAAGGGACATCCCGTGAGCGTACACCTCAAGGAGTCCAAGGAGGCCCACCAGCTCATCGAGGAGTTCATGCTACTGGCCAACCGTACTGTGGCTGAGGCCATCGGTAAGGTACCCGTGAAGAAGGCCAAGGTATTCCCCTACCGCATACACGATGTGCCCGATGCCGAGAAGCTCGACAACCTCGCACGTCTCGCCCTGCCCTTCGGACATAAGGTACGCACCACGGGCGACAAGGTAGACATAGCCAAGTCGTTCAACAAACTGCTGGCCGATGTCAAGGGCAAGCGCGAGCAGCACCTCATCGAGACCGTCTCGCTGCGTGCCATGCAGAAGGCCCGCTACAGCACCGATAACATCGGCCACTACGGCCTCGCCATGGACTACTACACCCACTTCACCTCGCCCATACGCCGCTACCCCGACATGATGGTACACCGTCTCCTCTCGCGCTATCTCGAAGGTGGTCGCTCGGCTTCGAAGAGCAAGTACGAAGAGCTGTGTGAACACTCCTCGCAGATGGAGCAGCTCGCCGCCTCGGCCGAACGTGCCAGCATCAAGTACAAGCAGGTAGAGTATATGGCCGACCGCATGGGCATCGCCTACGATGCCATCATCAGCGGCGTCACCGAGTGGGGCCTTTATGCCGAGATTATTGAGAATAAGTGCGAGGGCCTCATCCCCATGCGCGACCTCGACGACGACTACTACGAGTTTGACGTACGCAACTTCTGCCTCGTAGGTCGCCGCACCCATAAGCGCTACGCCTTGGGCGACACCGTCAAAGTAGAGGTCGCACGGTGTAACTTAGAGAAAAAGCAACTCGACTTTGCTCTGGTAGAGTGAAACCTACAGGAGCAAAGGCGAAGTCGGGAACTTAATGGAAAAAGGCTATTAGATTTCTGACAAAGGCACAGCCCGTTTTATAAGAAGGGCTGTGCCTTTTTTTGTAGGTATAGTAATTCTTAAATGCTTAAATAAATTTGGCATTTCATTCGGCTTGCACTA
>CANBEE010000034.1 GCA_947367415.1 uncultured Bacteroidales bacterium | reverse complement strand
CACCTAAGGTGCCGGCAATAGCCGTGAGCACTGCAATCAACATTTTGAGAAGCTGTTTCCAATCCATGGTTTTCATTTGTTTAGGGTTTATTGTTTAGGGTTTAGAGTTGAGTGCTGTGAGGTTAACGTCATCGTTATCGTCAACGTTGCCCCTCGCTCACCGAGGGGCGCAAGTTTATTCCACGCTCAAGCGCTCATACTGCACATTGGTGCGCAGGTCGCTGATGAGGGCCGCATTGGGGCGGAAGTTCACCGCGATGCCCTTGATCATGGCCGAAGGCTCGAAGTCCGAGGCAGCCATGGTGTCCGCAGAGAAGCAGCGGCTACGGAGCGAGAGCTTCAGCGAGCCGAGGTCGGTGAGCACCACGCGACGGCCTGCGAGCAGGGCCTTGCGGATGTACTTCTTCATCGACTTGAGCACGGCGTAGGCGTCGGCCTCGGTGATGGTGGTCGAGTCGTTGATGTCCTGTGCCAACTCGTCGAAGGTGTAGTCGTCGGTCTTGACGGCCTTGTTGGCGTAATACTGGGTACCTTCCACGGCATTCTTGCCGGGGTTCTTTGACTTTGCGATTCTGTACTTTAGGCTCATAATAAATGGAGGCCTCCCCCTGCCTGATAGCTCGCAAGCGAGCCTCCTCGGGAGAGGTAAACCTCTCTTCGTCGCAACCGACGCTCATTTCGCGTCGGCCCAAGGAGAGGGGGCTACAATCATCGCCGCAAACATAAATCTTAGTGAGTATGAAAACATATCTCACTCCCGCGATGACTGAATCACCCCTCCTTGGGAGGGGCAAGGGGGAGGCCTCTCTCACTATCCCGCGTCGGCTTTGTGGAAAGTCTGGCCATACAGCCTAAACTTTCAATATTTGGCATTATAGCGGCAAAAAAGATGGTGATTGTAAAAAATTATGATTATCTTTACGCAATCTTATATGTATATGGCATGAAAAGCAAAGTAATAGCATAGCTGTTGGCTATATCTCCACTAAAACATAACAATAAAGCATAAAGAGTATGAAACAGACAAGAAGCGTATGGGGCTGTATGGCCATAGTGGCTGCCTTGACGGCTTGCGCGCCCAAGAATGTGCCGGTAGAGACCGGTGAGTTTGCTCCCGACTGGGAGAGCCTGAAGCAATGGGAATGTCCCGAGTGGTTCAAAGATGCCAAGTTTGGTATATGGGCGCACTGGGGACCGCAGTGCCAGGCGATGCGGGGCGACTGGTATGCCCGCCACATGTACTACGACGGACATTGGCAAAACAACTGGCACAAGGAGCACTTTGGCGACCCCTCGGAATATGGCATGAAGGAGCTCATACGCGACTGGAAGGCCGAGCGCTGGCAACCCGACTCGCTGGTGGCGCTCTACAAGAGTGTGGGAGCACGCTACTTCTTCACCCTTGGTCAGCACCACGACAACTTCGACCTCTGGGACTCGCCCTATCAGGAGTGGAACTCGGTGAACATGGGCCCCAAGCGCGACATCGTGGGCGAGTGGGCCGAGGCATGCGAGAAGTATGGCCTGCCACTCGGCATCAGCATGCACGGCAGCCATACGTGGACCTGGATGGAGCCTGCACAAGCCTATGACGGCAACCTCACCAAGGCCGACGGCAAGGGACAATGGTGGGAAGGCTACGACCCACAGGAACTCTATGCACAGCGCCACGAGCACAGCAAAGGCTGGGAGCGAGAGGGAAATATACATGGCCAATGGGGATGGCAGAACGGTGCTTCGCTGCCCTCGGAGGAGTACAAGATGAAGTTCCAGAACCGTGTGCTACAGTGCATCAACGACTACGACCCCGATATGCTCTACTTTGACGATACGGTGCTGCCCTTCTACGGATGCGACGATGCCGTGGGACTCAATATTCTGGCACACTACTACAACCGCAGTGCTCGCCTCAATGGTGGCCAGCAACAGGTGGTTGCCATGGGCAAGGTGCTGGAAGAGCATCACAAGGACCTGATGATGTGGGATGTGGAGCGTGGCGCTCCCGACCGTGCGCAGGAGAAGTATTGGCAGACCTGTACCTGCATCGGCAGTTGGCACTACGACATCGCTATCTATAATGAGAACCGCTACAAGAGCGCCGAGCAGGTAATCTCCATGCTGGTAGATATCGTCAGCAAGAACGGTAACCTGCTGCTCTCGGTGCCTGTGCGTGGCGACGGCTCCATCGACGATAAGGAGATGGCCATATTGGCCGACATCAAGGCATGGATGGATGTGAACGGCAGCTCCATCTACGGCACTCGCCCCTGGAAGACCTTTGGCGAAGGACCTTCGGCTGAGGCATCGCGTCCCATCAATGCGCAGGGGTTCAACGAGAACAACAACTACTCGGCTGCCGATGTACGCTTCGTACAACGTAACGATACCGTGTTCACCACCATCATGCGCTGGCCCGAGCTGCGCACCTACACCATCAAGGCGCTGGGCTCGGCATCGCCCCACTATAGCGGCGAGGTGGCAAGCGTAGAGCTGCTGGGCTATGGCGCCGTACCCTTCACCAACAGCCCCGAAGGCCTCGTGGTGACTCTGCCCGAAGAGAACACCAATGCCATTGCCCCCGTGCTGGCTGTAAGTTTTTAATTAGGAGTAGGAGTTGCGACAGAACGACACCATCAACCATCATCAATCAACATTAAACCAACATGACCGGATACAACTCAAAACAGCACCCTGTGCCCGTGAAGCGCTACTGCCGCACCATGGACCTCAAACCCGATAATGCGCTCATACGCGAGTATATTCACCGCCATAGCGAAGGCGAGGCGTGGCCCGAAATCCTCGGTGGCATACGCGAGGTGGGCATACTTGAGATGGAGATATACCTGCTGGGCAACCGCCTGTTTATGATTGTGGAGACTCCCGTCGACTTCGACTGGGATAGTGCCATGGCACGCCTGGCCACCCTGCCGCGCCAGCAGGAGTGGGAAGACTATATGGCTATCTTCCAAGACTGCAACGAGGGCGACACGGCCGACGAGAAGTGGCAGATGATGGAGCGTATCTTCTACCTGTACGATAAGTAGTGCTTAGCCTCGGTCAAGCCAGGCAGTTGAGCCATAATGGGAATTTTTGCACCTCCTTTGGGGTGTAATGAAAAAGTGGGCCGTATCTTCATTGAAGGTACGGCCTGCTTTGTAGATAGTAGTCAAGGATGGTGATGGCAGCCATAGCCTCTACGATGGGGACGGCACGAGGCACTACGCAGGGGTCGTGACGCCCCTTGGCTTGTAGGGTGTGTGTGTTGCCGTGGATGTCGAGGACGGTTTGCTCGCCTAACTGTGTGGCTACGGGTTTGAAGGCGGCGCGGAAGTAGATGGGTTGGCCGTTGCTGATGCCGCCTTGTATGCCTCCCGAGCGATTGGTCAGGGGGGCTACCCTGCCGTCGGCCGTAGTGGTGAAGGGATCGTTCTGCTCGGAACCTCGCTCGCAGATGCCGTCGAAGCCGCGTCCGTAGTCAAATCCTTTGCAAGCATTGATGCTGAGCATGGCACCAGCCAGTGCTGCGTGCAGTTTCCCGAAGACAGGCTCACCCAACCCTATGGGGCACCCTGTGATGACACAGGTGACGATGCCGCCTATGGTGTCGCCCTCGCTCTTGACTTGGAGGATGAGTTCCTCCATCTGGCGTGCCTTCTCGGGATCGGGACAGCGTACGATGTTGCTCTCGGTGAGCGAGAGGTCGTAACGGGTGTAGTCGTTGTCCAAGGCAATAGAACCTATTTGTGATGTGTAGGCTTGTATGGTGATACCCTGCTCTTGCAGAGCAAGCTTGGCCAGTGCACCGGCCACACAGCGTGTGGCCGTCTCGCGAGCCGATGTGCGTCCGCCGCCACGATGGTCGCGCACTCCGTACTTCTGCTGGTAGGTGAAGTCGGCATGTGAGGGACGGTAGATGTCGCGCAAGTTGTCGTAGTCGGCTGAATGTTGCGAGGTGTTGCGTATGACGAATCCGATGGGTGTACCCGTAGTGCATCCCTCGAAGATTCCTGATAGGAACTCCACTTCATCGGCCTCATGGCGGCCCGTAGTGACTGCGCTTTGCCCTGGACGGCGGCGGCGCATCTCTTTTTGTATAAACTCCATGTCAATGGCGATGCCGGCAGGCATACCGTCGACTACGCCGCCTATAGCGGGGCCATGAGACTCACCGAACGAGGTGAGCGTGAAGAGGGTTCCGAAGGTGTTCATGAAGGTTGATGGTTTAGGGTTTATGGTTGATGGTTTATGGCTGAAGGTTTAGAGTTGAGGCCCATCATCCATCGTCCATCAACCATCAACCAAATTAATGACAATGTCCGCAGTCGCAGCCGCCATCGTGGTCGCCACATCCGTCGCAACCACCACCACAGCTATCGCAACCGCAGCTGCATCCGCCTTGACCGGTGATGATGTTGATGAGCGCCTGGATTTCTTCCTTGGTAGCATCGTGCATAGAGATTACTTTGCCCTCGAATACGAGGTTCATGCCAGCGTAGGGGTGGTTGAGGTCGATGGTAACGGCCTCTTCCTTAACGTCAACTACGAGCCCATTCATGCGTTGCCCGTCGGCATTCATGAGGGGAATAACGTTGCCGGGATAGATCTGCTTGTCGTCGAACTTGCCATTTACGCAGAAGATGTTCTTGTCTACGTCGAATACAAGGTCATCGCGGCGGTCGCCATTGGTCTCGTCCTTGGTGAGGGTGAAGTTGAAGGTGTCTCCTTCTTTCAGCGTCTTGAACTTCTCTTCGAAAGCCTCAAAGGTGAAACCCAAGCCAGTGGTAAACTGGAAGGGATGCTCTTCGGTGGCCTGCTCTACAAGCTCTTTAACTCCTTCATACTCGGTATACATGTCGTACGATACAACGATCGTCTTGCTAGGATTGATTTCTGCCATAGTCTTCTTTGTCTATTATATATTATTCGTAGCTGCAAAGGTACTGCAAGCCGAGAGAAATACCAAATTTATTTGGGTATTTCAGAGCCTTGTACTACCTTTGCAGCTTAAGAAAAAACTATAAACCTTAAGTTAAGAGAATGATGAAATCACTGATAGGAAAATATCCTTTCGAGGTTGAAACCTTCCAAATAGATTATACAGGTGGTCTCTCGTTTGGCTTTTTAGCCAATAAAATGCTTATTACCGCAGGTAATCATGCCGATGAACGTGGATTCGGCAAGGCACGCCTCAGTGCCGATGGTAAAACGTGGGTGCTCTCGCGCTTGGCAATCGAGATATACGAATACCCTGGCGAGGGCGACACCTACTTTGTGGAGACCTGGGTAGAGAGTGTCAATCGCCTGTTCACATCGCGTAACTTCCGTGTGCTCTCAGCTGACGGCCGTGTCATAGGCTATGCCCGTACTACTTGGGCGCTCATCGATGTTGCCACACGACAGCCTGCAGACCTCACCACACTCTATGATGGCGAACTGGCAGCCTACAGCTGTGACGAGGAGTGCCCCATCAAGGGAGTGAGCCGCGCTCGCGTCACTGCCACCGAGCCCTCGGGCGAGTTTATGCCGCTTTATTGCGATATCGATTATAACGGACATCTCAACAGTGTGAAGTACATCGAGCATATTCTCAACTGTCTGCCGCTCGAGATTTTCCGTACTCATACCATACGCCGCGTCGAGGTAAGCTACAGTGCCGAGTGCTTCTATCGCGAACATCTCTCAGTATTTATGGACAAGAAAGACGATGGACATGAATACGACGTTGAGATTCGTAAGGAGGCAGGCGAAGTGGCTTGCCGTGCAAAGATAATATTTAGTTAAATCGTTTATGGGTTTGAGTTTGCTGTTTAGGGTTCCTCCCGAATACCAATAAGCCAAAACTCTCAGCCCTCAACAATAAACCCTCAACACAAATCATGCTTGCTCTATCCCCTATGCTCGTGTTTATGGCAGTCTACCTCATAGGTTCACTGCTGGCCGGTGACTTCTATAAGGTACCGTTGACAGTCGCTTTCCTCACAGCATCGGCTTATGCCGTATGTATCACGCCCAAGCTGCGCCTCAAGGAGCGCATAGCCATCTTCTCCCGTGGCGCAGGCGACACGAACATGATGCTCATGGTGTGGATATTCATTCTTGCCGGTGCATTTGCCAAGGCTGCTGGTGCGATGGGTGCCATAGATGCCACCGTCAACCTTACGCTCAGATTACTCCCCGAGGGGATGCTTCTGCCAGGTCTCTTTATAGCAGCTTGCTTCATCTCCCTCTCCATAGGTACCTCGGTGGGTACCGTGGTGGCGTTGACCCCTGTGGCTGTAGGCATTGCCGAGCAGACAGGTGCCTCGCTTCCCCTCATCGTTGCTCTTGTGGTAGGTGGATCTTTCTTTGGCGATAACCTCTCCTTTATTTCTGACACCACTATTGTGGCCACTCAGACCCAGCAGTGTCGCATGAGCGATAAGTTCAAGGCTAATATCTATCTTGCTGCCCCTGCCGCCATCGTCGTATTGGTGCTTTACATCATCATTGGTAGTGGGGTAGAGGCTCCTGCCAACGTGCCCATGCCCGAGTGGTATAAAGTGGTTCCTTATGTGGCTGTGCTCGTGCTTGCTGTCATAGGGCTCGATGTGCTTGCTGTATTGCTCATTGGCATTGTGTTGGCAGGTGCTATCGGTATGCTCAGCGGCAGTTTTGACTTCATGGGCTGGATGGCTGCTATGGGAGAGGGTATCATGGGCATGAGCGAGCTTATCATCGTAACTCTTCTTGCTGGTGGTATGCTTGCGCTGATACGGCACAATGGCGGTATTGATTATCTTATCCGAGTGCTTACCCGCCGCATCAATGGCAGGCGCGGTGCCAAACTTACCATTGCCTTGCTCGTTGTGTTGGCTGACCTTTGTACTGCTAACAATACCGTAGCTCTTATCACCGTTGGACCAATGGCACGCGATATTGCCGACCGCTATGGTGTGGATCGTCGTATGAGTGCCTCACTGCTCGACACCTTCAGTTGCTTTGCCCAAGGTATTATTCCTTACGGTGCTCAGCTTCTTATGGCTGCAGGACTTGCCTCCATTACCCCCTTTGCCATTATCGGCTATCTCTACTATCCATTTGCTCTTGGTGTCATTGCCTTGCTCGGTATTTTGTTGCGTTATCCTCGCAAGTACTCATAAGTATTCATAAGTTCTTGTGACGTATCTTGCGCTTTGTTGACAGATGCGGCTACTCCTTTTTTACGTTTCTTTCTGTGAGTCAACTGCCTGCCTCACCTATGTTGAGGCTGAATTAGAACTGCTCTACGGCTTGCCATACTTTCGGTTAGGCTGAAAGAGATTCTTCTTTCCCAAGCCAATATCATTACTATAAATAATGCGAGGATACACCTTGAAGTGTACCCTCGCATCGCGCCATAATATGGAAACTTAAAATGTACGCTAGGTTATAACCGCGTCTTAGAAGAAGATGTAGCGGTTGTCCTGAATGTCGCCCTGACGATAGAGCTCGTTGATGATGCTATTGCTATTGATATTGCGTGTTGCAGTTGCCTCGAGAGTCTTCTGCTCTGCTGCAGCATCAAACTTGGCTACGCCGTTGTTCTTCTTGATTACCTGGAGGAAGTAGATACCACCGTTACCCTTGATAGGTGCGCTGAGTACACCTTCTTCGAGAGTAGCAGCTGCACCGCTCAGTGCGGGCTCGCTTGCGGGTACCTTGCTTACGTATGCGGGTGAAGCGAAGTTTACGCGACGCAATGTGTCGGACTTAACGCCGTTGAGTGCAAGAGCCTCCTGCATGGTCTTCACGTTCTTTGCATCGGCAAGAATCTTGTCAGCTTTCTTATCGGCAAGTGCCTGCATGCGGAACATGTCGGCAAACTGCTCTACGGGGCGATAGCCAGCCTTGTGGATGTCGGCTACAGCTACTACCATGAGGTGGTCATTAGCGCCAGCCTCGAAGATTTGTGAAACTTCGCCCTTCTCGGCATTGAATGCCCAGCGGAGAGCCTCACGTGTGCCCTGTACGCCACCGATGGTGTGGGCTGCGTTGCTGAGCTCATTGATGGGGTAGAGACGGAAACCTGCCTCCTCGGCATTAGCCTCAATCTCCTCGAGTGTCTGGTTGTCGGCTACGAATGCGCTGAGCTTGTTGTAGGCTGCAGCATAGGTCTCGTTGCTGAAGTATGCGGGGCGCTTGATAACAGCAGCGGTGTATTTCTCTACAGGGTTCTTGGTGTCAAGTACCTCTACGATAATCTCACCACCACCGAGGTTGAGTTGCTTAAGCTCTTTCTTCTTCATGCCGAAGAGAGTATTGAGGTAAGTAGCGTTGTCGCCAGTGAGTGATGCACCTTCGTAGTGCGAAGAGGCAATCCATACGGGCTCAGAAGGCTGGTTGTACTTAGCTGCGAGCTCTGCAAAGTCAGCACCCTTCTTCAATGCGCCGAAGATGCTGTCGGCCAATTCCTTAGCGCGTGCTGCATCAGCATCGGCTACCTGAATCTGACGATACTGTACTGAGTCGGGGAGCTGTATGGTGCCAAGGATGCGGAAAGCATTGTATGAGTCGTCTGCCTGATTGTAGTAGGGACCATATACCTCGTCACCCTTCACTGAATCGAGGTGAGCTACGATGTCGGTGGGAAGGCCGTTCTCTGTTACGGGAACCTCAGAGTAGGCTACTGCAGAGTTTGACAAGCGGATTACTGAACCTAGGTCCTCGGCAGTTGCCAGCTGATCTGCATATTCGCCTACCTCCTTGAGAAGGTCGTCACGGTCGGCTTGGCTGGGTACTACAGCTACATCGATGTACTTGATGCCGCGTGTTTCAGAGGGTTGCTTATAGAGCTCCTTCTTGGCATCGTAGAGCTTCTTGATGTCAGAGCTGCTTACCTTTACGAGTGAGTCGGCGATGCTGTTGAAGGGTACTACTGCGTAAGCAACCTCAGCGTGGGTGTTGCGAGCATTGAAGTTGTATTCTGCAGCAACGGGGTTGGTGAGCTGTGCTGCGGCGATGAGCGCCTCATACTTCTGCATGAGGAGGCTGCTCTTGAGGTTATCCTCAATAAATCTCCAGTAGTTGTACAGCTGGTGATAGTAGTCAACATACTCAGCGGGCATGAGCTCGGGGTCCATAGCTGCATAGTCAGCAAGGAACTTCATGAGTACGTCGCGGTCGAACTGACCTGTTGTCTGGTTGCGGAAAGCTGATTGTGTCAACAAGGGGTCGGTACCTTCGTCGATAACGGCCTGAAGCTCGGCAGTAGTTACGGTGAGACCCAACTTCTTTGCCTGCTCTCCGATGAGGGTGTTGCTAACGAGAGTGTTCCATACCTCGTCCTTGATCTGTGCATTCTCAGCCTCGGTGAGTGAGTTGGTGCCACGAACGAAGTTGATGGCTTGTGTGTACTCCTCTACCATTTGCTGATAAAGCTGTGCGTCGATTTTGTTACCGTTGATTTCGCCCACGTTCTGTGAATTCTGGTGGGGCTGCAATACCTGTGCGGCATCGCCTGCAATGAATGCAAACAGAGCGAGACCGATGATAATCACCAGGAAGGCTCCGTGTTTTCTGATTGATTGTAATGTTGCCATTTTTTGTTATTTTTAGTTTTTATTGTTTCTAAAACGGTTTGAGCGCACGAAGGTACAAAAAAACCATTTAATGGCATAAGGATTAGACTAAAAAAATAGCACCTTACCCCATTTTAGGGCTGTTTTTCTTGATTTCTCGCTTGTAGGCTCTCTTGATTTGCAGCAGGAGTTGTCAAATTATACTGTCGGTGGCTACGGCTGTAGTGTCGGTAGCTATGGATGTGCTGTCGGTCGGGGCGCTCTCTTCCTTGATGGGGAATATGCCTTGGGTGTTTTTGATTGTGTAGCGCGTGAAGTCCTGATTTGAAGTGAATCCTATGCCGGTGATGATGCGTTTCTGCTGGCGGATGCGGATGTAGAGGTCGGAGTATACTCGCTTGGTCTTTTGGTTCCAGAAGAGTAGCTGGGTGTCGAATTCCTCGTCCTGCTCGTTCTCAATATGTACATCGCCACGTAGCTCCCACAGCTCCTGCTTGTCGTAGTAGTAGGCTGTGTCGGCTATGATGACGGCCTCTACGCTGAGGTCGTTGTTGAACTTCTCCAGGTATATGCCTTGCTCGAAGGCCCACATGGAGGGATCGAGACGGTCATACACCCTCCACTCGTCGGTGATGATCTTATAGCGCACCACGCCTGAGTCACTGATGTAGGTTGACACGTCGCGTGTTACCATTACCGGTACTGAGTCGCGGTTGGTGATGGCATCGGTGACGGGTTCCTTGCCTCCAGAGCAGGATACCGATAGAAACAGCATAACAACCGCTGATATGGCGGTTGCTATGCTATAGGGGAATATGTGTCTATGACGCACTGTTAACGGATTGTGGTGGTTTCGTTGATGATACCGCCAACCTTCACTTGGTCACCCTTCTTGTAGCCGAGGAAGAAAAGGTCTGATTCGGCGGGTGTGTGGGTTGAATATGCAGAAATCATTTTGTTTACCTCTTCGGCAACCGATTCGTCTACGCGCTTAGCTTGATACAGTTTGTCGAGCACTACGAAATACTTACAGTTGTTGAGGTGAGGATCATCGGTCCACTTGGGTGCAGCAGCATAGATGTTTGCCAGCAATATGTAGTAGGCACCTTTGGTACCATTCAGGCTGATGGCGCGTGTAACGTAGCCTTTGGCCTTGCTCAGTTGTTTGTCAGAGTTGAGGACAATGGCAGTCTTGTAGCAGTACTCGGCCTTGCCAAGATCGGTAGCTTCGAGCTCGATGGCTTGCTCAAAGTATTCTACGCATTTGGCCATGTCGCCACGCTTGAGGTAGCTTGCAGCGCATCCGGCAGCAGTCTCGGCTGTGGGAGATATCTTGTGAGCATATTCAGATGCAGTGTAGTAAGCATTTGATTCGTTGCATGAGAGCATACCCATGATGCCCACAACCTTCTTCAAGTACTCGAGGTTATCCTTGTTTTCCTCAATCTTGGGAGCGTAAATTGACTCCAACTGCTCGCAATCAGCAGCGCCACTGTTGATGAAGTAGGCATCAACATTCTCCTTGGTGGTAGCGGCAGCCTTGATGAGGGCATCCTTTTGAGCTGAGGTGCTCTTGTGGGCAGCCTCGGCAATCACGTTGATGTACTCAGATGCGGTGAGGTAGTCCTGGATGAGCTGCTCGCGGTGATTCTCGTCCTTCTTGAACTTCTGGGTAGAAATCTTCATGAAGTCGCCTACGATGTAGTAGTCGTTGCTGGCCTTACCCTCTGCAATAACCTCGGCGAGCAGTTCGTATGCCTTGTTTACATCCATGCCAGGGTAGTAGGTGATGTAGTCATGAGCCTTGGTACCCTTTACCTTGAAGCTCTTGAGCGGAGTGCGGATGAGCATGTTGAGCTTTTCCAAGTGCTGGAGCTGTTGGTCGTATACTGCCATCAGTTCGTCAGCATATTTCTTGCGCTCTGTCATGTCCTTGGTGCCTGCGATGAGGCTTCTCAGGATCTTTGCACCGTTGGTATAGGTATCCATACGTGCAAAGGGTGCTTCTGTGAATACCTTCTGCCAGTAGCTATACGCTTCCGCGTAGTTCTTAGTCTTTACATACTCTTGGTAAAGGCTGATGTTGTTCAAGCAATTGATACTGTCTTGTCCGTGTCCGAAACGCGAACCATCTTCTACTCCTTTCTGTGCCATTGCTACAGAAGAGGTCAACGCAAATAATGCAATAATAGCTTTGATTCTCATTGTCTTTTATCTGTTAAGTTGTTATTGTTATCCGTTTTTTATGCTTGTCGCCTGTTACTGGACTTTCCATTTGTCGAACCACGATTCGTTGAATGAGAGTCCTATGTTTAGTCTCAGGTAGTTTTCTGTAATCATGCCGGGCGCTCCAGGACGTACATGGACAGCTTGGCCTGATATGTTGATGATGCTCTTAGCATTCCATCCGTTCATGATGGGAAGTCCTATACCGATGCTTGCGCCATATTCTGTGGGGCCTGGACGGCCGTCTACAGTGTAGTGGGCTGTAGCATAATGGATGCCGGCACGGTAACGGGCACGGCGGAAGAGCTTGCGGGTGATGCGTTCGGGAATATATTCGAAACCTACCGATGCACGGTGATAGTTGGCACCCTGCATGCCGAAGAACTTGGCGGTGCTGTAGCTCTGTGTGCTGTAGTCAGCTGCAAGGGTGAGTCGATCGTCGAAGGTGTAGGACACTCCAAAACCGAACCCAGAGGGGATGCTAAGCGGTGTGGTCGTGAGGGTATCACTGCTGGTAACGACAGCTCCCGTGGACACCAGGTCGATGATATAGGCCTCGTCGTCAATGCTGTGTCCCAGTTGGTACGTGGCACCCACAGTCACCTTGTTCTTGCCGAATATGGTCTGGTATTGCATGCCGAAGTTGGCCATGTAGCTGGTTACGTCGGCCTTGTACTGCTTGGTGCGTGTACTGATAGCAGCCTCATTGTACTGGTTGTATACGTAGTGGTATATCTCGCCGTAGAGATACGAGAGATTGGTGCCTACCGACAGCCCTTTCAAGGGACTCCACCCCAGACCCATAGTCACCTGGCGCAGTCCGCCATCGCCGTAGTAGCGGTTGGTGGTGGTCACCTGTCCGTCTTCGTCGTCGCGTATCGTCTGTGTGTTGCTGAAGTTGTAACCGATATTTGAGAAGGGCGTCATGCTGATTGTCATGCCCAACTTGGGCATCAGACGGAACTGCATGGCAAGATAGTCGAAGGTGGTGTTACGGGCATTCATCTTCACTCCTCCCTCGGCGAAGTTGGTGTTGTGCAGGCTCATGCCTACATCGAGGAGGAAGGTCAGTGTGTCTACTGCTGCGTATGAGGCGGGGTTGAGCAGGTTGATTTGGCTGTTGTTCTGCAGACCGATACCTGTGCCTCCCATACCTTTGTTGACACCCACCTCCATGGTGCCGAGCTGACCGAACCCGTAGCGTGTGTAAGGAGAGTTCATGCCATTGTCGGCACGAAGCGCTATGGTGGCCGTCAGTAGGGCCATGAGTGAGACGATTATCCTAATTCTTTTCATCTATTTAAAGTCAATATGCTATTAAGCCCTTTTAGGACAAGCAAATTATCTGCAAAGATGCGATTTTTTGTCTGATTGCCCAAGAGAAATGCGTTTCCACCTGTTAAAAAAATCAAAAGATTAGGGTATTTTAAGGTATACGCGCGTATATAACCTTCAATTTCCCAATCTACACCTTGCAAAACACCTTCGCGGATGGCTGTCTCGGTGGTGTTGCCAAGCGCCACTCGCTCACCCTCCTTGCTCACCAGGGGGAGCTTTCCCGTGAAATGGTTTAGTGCTTTGAGTCTCATGCCTATACCGGGTGATATGTTACCTCCCAGATAGGTGCCTTCTGCGGTGATCAGGTCGTAGGTGATGGCGGTGCCCACATCGATGACGAGCAGGTCGGCATTGGGCTGCTGGCACCATGCGCCGGCTACAGCTGCCAAACGGTCGGGGCCAAGGGTCTCGGGTGTCTTGTAGGCTATGCTGAAGGGCATTTTCAGCATGGCCGACATTCGGAGACCAGGGAAGGGGAGGGCTTGCACTGCCTTCTCAAGGGGCTCGCTGAGTGGAATCACTGACGATAGTATGGCGCTCTGTATTGTCGCATCTTGTGCTTTGGCAGCAAGCAGTGCGGGCAGTTCGGCATGCTCCACACGAAGATGCTCAGCAAGGTAGTCGTCCTCGAAGACGGCTACCTTGGCAGATGAGTTCCCTATGTCAATGATAAGTTGTTGCATGTTTGCGGTCTATGGTTTATGGTTGATGGTTTATGGACTCTATCGTCCATCATCCTTCAATAGCGAAGCCCTTGGCTTGTCCAAGAACTCTCAACCCTCATTCCTCAACCAAAAGATTCAACCTTGAAACTTGCGTGATTGTTCGGCAATCAGTTCGGCATCGTCAAAGTAATCGATGCGCATGGCACGTCGAACGTCGGCCAAAGTGCCTGCTGCTACCTCGCGTGCAGCTTCGCTGCCACGTTTCAGGATGTCGAATACTGCAGGGATATCCTTCTCCCACTCCTTGCGGCGCTCGCGGATGGGGGTGAGCATCTCTTCCAGAATGGCGAAGAGGAATTTCTTCACCTTCACGTCGCCCAGTCCGCCACGCATATAGTGGGCCTTCAGCTCGTCGAGGCTGCTGTAGTCGGGCCAGTATTGGGCAAAGTACTCGGGACGGCAGAAGGCGTCGAGGTAGGTGAATACGGTGTTGCCCTCCACCTTTCCGGGGTCCTCTACGCGGATGTGGTCGGGGTCGGTATACATGCTCATCACGCGCTTGCGTACTTCTTCGGATGAGTCCGACAGGTAGATACAGTTGCCGAGCGACTTCGACATCTTGGCCTTACCATCTGTTCCAGGCAGGCGCATGCAGGCTGCATTGTCGGGTAGCAGTATCTCGGGCTCTACGAGGGTGTCGCCATAGATACCGTTGAAGCGGCGCACGATCTCGCGAGCCTGCTCAATCATCGGCTGCTGGTCCTCACCGGCAGGCACCGTGGTGGCGCGGAAGGCGGTGATGTCCGATGCCTGGCTGATGGGGTAGGTGAAGAATCCTACGGGGATGCTGGTCTCGAAGTTGCGCATCTGGATTTCTGTCTTCACTGTCGGGTTGCGTTGCAGACGGCTCACGGTGACGAGATTCATGTAGTAGAAAGCCAGTTCGCACAGCTCGGCCACCTGTGACTGAATGAAGATGGTGCTCTTCGAGGGGTCGATGCCACAAGCCAAGTAGTCGAGGGATACCTCAATGATGTTCTGACGTATCTTTTCGGGATTGTCGGCATTGTCGGTCAGCGCCTGAGCGTCGGCAATCATGATGAATATCTTGTCAAAGATTCCTGAATTCTGTAGCTCTACGCGACGGCGGAGTGAGCCTACAAAATGTCCCAAGTGGAGTCGGCCTGTGGGACGGTCGCCGGTAAGGATGATTTTTCCCATATTGAATGCTGTTGTTATACCTATTTTATAT
>CANBEE010000033.1 GCA_947367415.1 uncultured Bacteroidales bacterium | reverse complement strand
GTATTGGACAGTGGTTTTGAAATGGTGCAAATGGCACGTGCTTTGGTGCACGACCCTGCTTTTGTCAACAAGATGAAAGAGGCTGACAGCAGCTACCGTTGCGGTTGCAAACACAGTAACTACTGCATCGGCCGTATGTACACCAAAGAAATGAAGTGTCACCACTGTGTAGATAACCTACCCAAGAAGATTCAAAAAGAGATTGCGAAGGCAGAAAGTTGCGATTAAGTGAGAGTAAAGGCTGAACGGGCCTCAGAGAACCCCGGAGATGATTCAAAATCATCTAAGTGTTAATTTTAATGTAGATTCTTATAAAAAGTGTTGCATCGGTGAGTGTTTGTTCGTACCTTCGCGATGCAAAACAGAAAAAAAGACGAACTTTTTTACGTTACTCAAAAAACGAACAGTATTATATGGAGGACTTTGGACAGCTGGTGATAGCCAAGCGCGACGAACTGTTTGCTTGCATTGACAAACGCGGATTCGAGGATGATGAGGTTGACCGCATACACCGTGCCTATGAACTGGCCGAGGAGGCGCACCGACCGCAACGTCGCAAGAGTGGCGAACCCTACATACTGCACCCCATAGCGGTGGCAATGATTGTGGCCAACGAGATTGGCCTGGGAGCCAACCCGATATGCGCTGCGTTGCTCCATGATGTGGTGGAGGATACCGATCATACGGTGAGGGAGATACGCGAGATGTTTGGCGAGGATGTGGCTACGCTGGTGAGCGTGGTCACCAAACGCAAGGCCGACAGCTACGAGACATCCTTGCAGGTGGACAACTACAAGCAGATGTTGCAGTCGATACACTACGATATACGTGCCTTGCTGCTCAAGCTGGCCGACCGCCTGCACAACATGCGTACGCTGAAGTCGATGCCTACGCACAAGCAGCTCAAGATAGCATCGGAGACGGACTACTTCTACGCACCGCTGGCCAACAGGCTGGGCCTGTATCGCATCAAGACGGAGCTGGAGAACCTGAGCTTCCGATTCCGACTGCCCAATGAGTATGAAGAGGTGCGTGGACAGATTGCCCGCTATGTGGCGGCCCATGCCGAGGCTGCCGAGGCATGGATGGCACCCATACGTGCCGCACTGGGACGCCGCGGCATAGTGGCTACGGTGACCTGCGAGCCGCGCTCGGCATACTCCATATGGGCAAAGATGCAGGAGGACTCGATATCGTTCAGCGAGGTGGAGCACATACGCGTCGTGCATATCGTATACAGCAACTGGAAACAGAAGGAGATGACCGAGAAGGAGATGGCACTGCAGGTGTACTCCATCATCACATCGCTCTACACCGAGAAGCCCGGTAGCATGA
Organism: uncultured Bacteroidales bacterium; assembly: GCA_947367415.1. Classification (GTDB taxonomy): domain Bacteria; phylum Bacteroidota; class Bacteroidia; order Bacteroidales; family Bacteroidaceae; genus UBA1189. The sequence goes on along the minus strand of CANBEE010000033.1, from coordinate 13,761 downwards.
ACAGCTACCTTGACGTGTCGAAGGACAACAACTACCGTAGCCTGCACTGCAAGCTCATGGGCAACGAAGGACGTTGGATGGAGGTGCACATAGCATCGTCGGAGATGAAGCGCATATCGAACATCGGATGTCTGGTTGAGCGCGAGCATGGCGTGGACAAGTGGATAGAGAACTTCCGCAACGTGCTGCGCGAACTCTCCGAGCAGGGACGCTCGGGTGGATTCATGGAAGATGTGCGCTCGACATTCTACGAGGACGACATCTACGTGTTCACACCCAAGGGCAAGATGCTGATTCTCCCCAAGGGGGCTACAGCCATCGACTTTGCCTTCGAGATACACAACAAGCTGGGCGAGCAGATGAAGTTTGCCGTCATCAACGACAAGCTGTGCTCGGCAAAGACGGTGCTGAGCAAGGGCGACCGCGTGCGCATAGGTACCGACGATGAACCATCGATAGACAAGTCGTGGCTCGAGCATGTGGTGACCTACAAGGCCCGTATGGGCATACGCCGCTTTCTCAACCGCCAGCCTGCCAAGGTGAGCGACGAGTTTGTGATGTGCCCCATGTGTAACCCTATCTCCGGCGACGAGGTCATCGGCTTCCGCCTGTCCGACAATAAGATTGAGGTGCACAAGTGCTTGTGCCGCAAGGCGATAGAGAAGGCCGCGCAGAAGGGCGATAGCATTGAGCGCAAGGTAGATATCACCGAGTTTGAGCAGCTGGCTTTCCCCGTGCACTTCCACATACGCTCGGTCAACAAGGACCAGTTGCTACTGGCTATCGTGTCGCTCGTATCGGAGCAGATGCACCTGAGCCTGGGCAACCTGCACTCGACCATCGAGGACGACATCGTATCGACCGATTTTGAGGTATATGTCCACTCCCATAGCGAGATACAGCAGTTGAAGGCCGCTCTCGGCGCCTTACCTAACGTGTATGGATTGAGAACGTACTGATACTCTGCAACTCCTCCTCTATAAACAGAGGGATAGTTAGATACCTACAATTAAGGAATCTTATATCGAATTCACTTTAATTATAATTGAAGGCCAATAGTTCTTACGCGCGTAGAAACTATTGGCCTTTATCTCTTTTTAACTCCTTTATTACAACATGGAATCTTCCTTCGTATACAGCAGCTTGTCATTGGTGTTGTCGTAGGCGACACGGATGTGCTGACCCTCATGGATGGACTCCTCGATGAGCATCTCTGAGAGCTCGTCCTCAAGGTAGGTCTGCACGGCACGCTTGATGGGTCGGGCACCGTATTGCGGCTCGTAGCCTTTGCGGCTGATGTATGAGCGGGCTTCGTCGTCGACGATGACCTGTATGTTGGCTGCGGCAAGGCGTTGAATGAGCTTGTCCACCTCGAGGTCGGTGATGGTACGCAGAGCCTTGTCGTCGAGGGTGTCGAAGGTGACAATCTCATCGATACGGTTGAGGAACTCGGGCGAGAAGGTCTTGTTGAGCGCCTTCTGGATGACACTGCGTGAGTGCTCCTTGTCGTCGAACTCCATGTGGGTGGAGAATCCTACGCCACGGCCGAAGTCCTTGAGCTGGCGCGAACCGACGTTGGAGGTCATGATGATGACCGTGTTGCGGAAGTCGACAAGGCGTCCGTTACCATCGGTGAGGCGACCCTCATCGGTGACCTGCAGCAAGAGGTTGAAGACATCGGCATGGGCCTTCTCAATCTCGTCGAGCAGGATGATGGAGTAGGGGCGGCGACGTACACGCTCGGTAAGCTGTCCGCCCTCCTCATAGCCTACATAGCCTGGAGGGGCACCCACGAGGCGCGATACGGTATGCTTCTCCATGAACTCGCTCATATCCATGCGGATGAGGGCGTCGGTAGAGCCGAACATCTGTCGGGCAAGCTCCTTGGCGAGCAATGTCTTGCCCACACCCGTAGGACCCAAGAACATGAAGGTGCCGATGGGGCGGTTGGGGTCCTTCAGGCCAAGGCGGTTGCGCTGGATGGCCTTCACCAGCTTCTTGATGGCATTCTCCTGCGCTATGACGGTATGGTTAAGCGCGTCGCGCATGCCCTTGAGGCGCATGCCCTCGGATTGCACCATACGCTGCACGGGAATGCCCGATATCATTGACACCACCTCGGCAATCTGCTCTTCGTCGACCGTCTCGCGATGCTCCTTGAGCCCAGCCTCCCAGTTGCGCTTCATCTCGGCCAAGTCGTTCTCGAGGCGGCGCTCCATGTCGCGATAGTCGGCTGCCAGCTCATAATCCTGATTCTTCACGGCAAGGTTCTTCTGATTGTGGGCATCGGCAATGCAGGCCTCCTGCTCTTCAATCTCCTGAGGCACCTGAATGTTGGTCAGGTGTACGCGCGAACCAGCCTCGTCCATCACGTCGATGGCCTTGTCGGGGAAGCAGCGGTCGGTGATGTAGCGCTCCGAAAGCTTCACGCAAGCCTCGATGGCCTCGTGGGTGTAGCGCACATTATGGTGATCCTCGTAGCGGTCCTTGATATTTGTCAATATATGGATGGTCTCCTCGGCGTCGGGCGACTCTACCAGCACCTTCTGGAAGCGTCGCTCCAGGGCACCATCCTTCTCGATGGTCTTGCGGTACTCATCGAGCGTGGTGGCACCGATGCACTGTATATCGCCACGGGCAAGGGCAGGCTTCAGCATGTTGGCGGCATCCATGGAGCCGGCTGCGGATCCTGCTCCCACGATGGTGTGAATCTCGTCGATGAAGAGGATGATATTGGGGTTCTTCTGTAGCTCATTGAGGATAGAGCGCAGGCGCTCCTCGAACTGTCCGCGATACTTGGTACCAGCCACCACGGAAGCCATGTCGAGCATCACTACACGCTTATCGAAGAGGATGCGCGACACCTTCTTCTGCACGATGCGCAGAGCAAGTCCCTCCACGATGGCCGATTTGCCCACACCAGGCTCGCCTATGAGCACAGGGTTGTTCTTCTTGCGGCGGCTCAGAATCTGGGCGATGCGCTCAATCTCCTTCTCGCGTCCGATGACAGGGTCGAGCTTTCCCTCTGCGGCAGCACGTGTCATGTCGACGCCGAAGTTGTCAATCACCGGAGTATCGCTCGAGGTGCGTGAGGCCTGTTGCGTGGCCGATGCTGCCGATGGCTGTCCAGCCCCGGTTCGATGCTCGGTGGGGAACTCATCGTCCTCGTCGTCCTCATCGTCGATAAAGCTTCCGTTGGGCGTGTCAGACTTGATGGAGAGCAGACTGATAATTTTGTCATAACTGACATCGTTTTGTGTCAAAACGTCAGCTGCCATGTTATGATTGTCTCTGAGGATCGCCAATAGCAGATGCTCGGCGCCCACCTCGGGCTGCTTGAGCATGCGGGCCTCGAGGATGGAGAGACGCATGATCTTGTTGGCAATGCTGTTGAGGTCGGGCATCTGTGCATGGTCGTTGAAGGTATTGCTGCGTTCGATATCGTTCTCGAGCTGTCGCTTCACATACAGCAGATCGGTGTGGAGCTTCACCAAGAGGTCCACGGCCAAGTTGTTGCCGTCCCTGAAGATGGCCAGCAGCAGATGTTCGGCACCGATGTAGTCGCAATGCAGGCGGTTAGCCTCCTCACGGCTATAGGTGAGTATGTCTGATAATTTCTGTGAATATTGTCCGTTCATATTCTGTCTCGTTATTTTTTTTCCGATACAAAGATAACACGCAAAATGGTGTTCCCCCATATCTTTTATAAATTATTATTCACAAATAACATGCCACAACTTGTATGTATGACAAATTAACCGCCGTTTTGTTCTGTGCAAAGTCGGGTGTTTTGAGTGTAAACATGCCGAAAAAGAGACCTTATAGGGCCGAAAAAGCATTATTTTTTGAAAAAATGTAAAATAATGGGGAAAGTTTAGGTTTTATCTAAATAAAAATTGCTACTTTTGGGTCACCTTACATTTATATCATATAAGCTATGGGATATATTAGATTCGACAAGACGTTAATGACGAACTTGGAAGAATCACTCCCTCGCGAGATATTGCGTACCAACCGGTCGGGAGCATACCACTGCTCTACTATCGTGGATTGCAATACTAGAAAGTACCATGGACTACTCGTTATCCCCATTCCCGAAATGGACGATGAGAATCACGTGCTGCTTTCAAGCCTCGACGAGACAGTGATTCAGCATGGCGCCGAGTTTAATCTTGGCGTACACAAGTATTCGGGTGCAAACTTCAGCCCCCAAGGCCACAAGTACATCCGAGAGTTTCAATGGGAGCGCGTACCGACCACTATCTACCGCGTGGGTGGCGTAATCCTCAAGAAGGAGAAGGCTTTCGTGCATCACGAGAACCGCATCCTCATCCGTTACACATTGCTTGAAGCCCATTCGGCCACCACACTGCGCTTGCGCCCCTTCCTGGCCTTCCGCAGCGTACGTCAGTTTACACACGAGAACTGGCAGGTCAACAAGGAGTATCAGGTGGTGGACAACGGTATCAAGACATGTATGTATCCGGGCTATCCCGAACTCTATATGCAGACCAACAAGAAGGGCGAGTTTGTATACACCCCCGACTGGTATCGTGGCATGGAGTATCCCAAGGAGCAGGAGCGTGGCTACCACTTCAACGAAGACCTCTATGTGCCAGGTTACTTCGAGGTGCCCATCAAGAAGGGCGAGACCATCGTCTTCTCTGCCGGTGTGTCAGAAGCCTCTTCACGCAAGCTCAAGCAGATGTTCGAGCATGAGTACGAAATCCGTCCTCCACGCGACACCTTCAAGAATAGCTTGCTCATTGCCGGTCACCAGTTCCATAACCTTCAGGGCGACCGCCACTACATCCTTGCTGGCTATCCTTGGTTCAAGTGCCGCGCACGCGACATGTTTATCTCGCTCCCGGGCTTGACCCTTGCTGTAGATGAGATGAACGAGTTCCAGTCGGCCATGAAGACCGCTGCCGAGGCTATCAACGACTTCATTAATGAGCGCCCCAGCGAGTGCAAGATCTACGAGATGGAGCACCCCGACGTGCTGCTCTGGGCTGTATGGACACTGCAGCAATATGCCAAGAAGACCTCGCTCAAGCAATGCTGGGACGAGTATGGCACCCTACTTCAGGATATCATCGATTATATCCGTCGTGGCAAGCACGACAACCTCTTCCTCCACGACAATGCACTGCTCCACACCAATGGTAAGGACAAGGCAGTAACTTGGATGAACTCTACCGCTCACGGTCGCCCCGTAGTGCCGCGTACCGGCTATGTAGTAGAGATTAACGCTTTGTGGTACAATGCCCTGCGCTTCGTGTCAGAGCTCTGCCACGTGGGCGGCAATGAGGATATGTCAGAGACATTGAACGACCTCGCTCAGCGCTGCCAGCTCTCCTTCGTGGGCAAGTTCCTCAACGAGCATGGCTGGCTCTACGACTTCGTGGATGGCGATACTCCCGACTGGAGCGTACGTCCCAACATGATCTTTGCCGCCGCTCTCGAGTACTCACCCCTCGACCGCAAGCAGCAGAAGAGCGTGCTCGATATCGTTACCAAGGAGCTCCTCACCCCGAAGGGCCTCCGTTCACTCAGCCCCAAGAGCTTCGGCTACAACCCCAACTATGTGGGTCCGCAAGTAGAGCGCGACTATGCCTACCATCAAGGTACCGCATGGCCCTGGCTCGGCGGCTTCTACATGGAGGCATACCTGCGCATCCACAAGATGAGCGGTCTGTCGTTCGTAGAGCGCCAGCTCATCGGCTTCGAAGACGAGATGACCTCGCACTGTATCGGTTCTATCCCCGAGCTGTTCGACGGCAATCCCCCGTTCCGTGGCCGCGGTGCCGTAGCCTTTGCCATGAACGTGGCCGAGATACTGCGCATATTGGATGTATTAAAGGAATATGACATTTAACGAATAGGAGGAACGAAAGTATGAAAGTATTAATGTTCGGTTGGGAGTTTCCTCCTAAGATATATGGAGGTCTCGCAGTTGCCAGTTATGGTATTACTAAGGGATTAAGCCTTCAGGGCGATGTACAGACTACCTTCTGTCTGCCCAAGCCCACGGGCGAAGAGGAGCAGTTCCTGAAAATCATCAACATGAGTCAGGTTCCCGTAGTATGGCGCGATGTCAATTACGATTGGATCAAGGATAGGTTCGTAGGCCACACGGCCGAGGACTACTATCGTTTCCGCGACCATCTCTATGCCGATTTCAACTATCTGCAAGGACTCGACGATATGGGCTGCCTGCAGTTTGCCGGTGGTTATCCCAGCAATCTGCACGACGAGATCAACAACTTCAGCATCATTTCAGGTGTGTTGGCCCGTAGCGAGGAATTCGACCTGATTCACGCTCACGACTGGCTCACATACCCCGCAGGTGTGCATGCCAAGATGGTAAGCGGTAAGCCATTGTGCATCCATGTGCATGCCACCGACTTCGACCGCTCTCGTGGTAAGGTTAACCCCACGGTATATAGCATCGAGAAGGATGGTATGGATCATGCCGACTGCATTATGTGCGTGTCAGAGCATACCCGTCAGACCGTAATCCATCAGTACCACCAAGACCCGCGCAAGTGCGTGGCCATGCATAATGCCGTTTATCCTCTCAGTCAGGAGTTGCAGGATATCGTCCCCAACAAGAACCCCAAAGAGAAGGTGGTTACCTACCTGGGACGTATCACCATGCAGAAGGGTCCCGAATACTTCGTTGAGGCTGCTGCCAAGGTGCTCCAGCGCACCCACAACATCCGTTTCTGTATGGCCGGTAGCGGCGATATGATGAACGCGATGATTCAGTTGGCTGCTGAGCGCGGCATTGCCGACCGTTTCCACTTCCCCGGCTTCCAGAAGGGACGTCAGGTGTATGAGGCCTACAAGAATTCCGATGTATTTGTGATGCCGTCCGTATCTGAACCATTCGGTATTGCCCCCTTGGAGGCTATGCAGTGCGGTTGCCCCTCCATCATTTCAAAGCAATCCGGTTGCGGCGAAATCCTGGACAATGTCATCAAGGTAGACTACTGGGACATCAACGCCTTGGCCGATGCCATGTATAGCGTATGTACCAACGAAGCCCTCTACAACTACCTCTCCGAGGAGGGTCTCAAGGAGGTCGACCGTATCACATGGGAGAAGGTAGGCTTGCGCATCCGCGAGTGCTATAATCAGCTTTGTGGTCGTGGCTATTTCAACAACGACGACTACCTCAATGCGGTGAAACATATAAAATAAGAGGCGGTTACGCTTAAAACAAAAGAATTCAAAAGATTAAACATTCAAGTTATGAAAACCATTTGTCTTTATTTTGAGATACATCAGATCGTTCATCTGAGACGGTACCGCTTCTTTGATATAGGTACCGACCACTACTACTACGACGACTATGCCAACGAGAGTAGTATCAGCGATATAGCAGAGCGTTCCTACGTGCCCGCTCTCACCACCCTGCTCGACATGATCAAGAGCAGCAACGGATACTTCAAGGTAGCCTTCTCACTCTCGGGTGTAGGTCTCGAGCAACTCGAGCGCTATGCTCCCCAGGTAGTTGAGCTCCTTCAGGAGATCAACAAGACTGGCTGCTGCGAATTCCTCGCCGAGCCCTACTCACACGGTCTCTCTTCACTGGCCAACGAAGAGTGCTTCCGCAGCGACGTTGACCGCATGTGCAAGAAGATTAAGCAGGTATTTGGTAAGACCCCCAAGGTATTCCGCAACTCAAGCCTTATCTACAGCGACGATATAGGTGCTCAGGTAGCCGCTATGGGCTTCAAGGGCGTGCTCACCGAAGGTGCCAAGCACATCCTCGGATGGAAGAGCCCTCACTACCTCTATCACGCCAACACCAACCCCAACCTCAAGGTGTTGCTCCGCGACTTCAAGCTCTCTGATGACATCTCACTCCGCTTCTCCAACACCTCTTGGGATGCCTATCCCTTGATGGCAGGTACATACATGGATTGGATTGCCGGTACTCCCGCAGAGGAGGAGGTAATCAACATCTTCATGGAACTCTCTGCCCTCGGTATCTTCCAGCCCCTGAGCTCCAATATCCTCGAGTTCTTCAAGGCGCTGCCCGAGTGTGCCCGCGAGCGCGGCATCTCGTTCTCTACCCCGAGCGAGGTCATCAAGAACTACAAGTCGGTAGGTCCTGTTGACGTCCCTTACCCCATGTCATGGGTCGATGAGGAGCGCGACATCAGCTGCTGGCTGGGCAACACCATGCAGCGCGAGGCCTTCAACAAGCTCTATAGCGTGGCCGACCGCGTGCTCATCGGTCTCGACAAGCGCATTAAGCAAGACTGGGACTACCTGCAGGCAAGCAACAACTTCCGCTTCATGACCACCAAGGAGAACAGCGTGGCTATGAACCGCAGCATCTACGACTCACCCTACGATGCCTTCACCAACTACATGAATATCCTCGGCGACTTCATCAGCCGCGTCAACTCGCTCTACCCCATAGACATTGACAACGAGGAACTCAATGCCCTGCTCACCACCATCAAGAACCAGGATGAGGAGATCGAGGCACTCACCAAGGAGTTGGAGAAGATCAAGGGCGTCACTCTCCCTGCTGCTGAGGAGAAACCTAAGAAAGCTCCTGCCAAGAAGCCCGCTGCCAAGAAGGCTTCCGCAAAGAAAGCTGAGTAATATAAGTAAATAGTTTATAGTAGGAAGGCACGTGCAGTGATTGTACGTGTCTTTCTTTTATTAGAACATTTATACATACTCACAACTCTACACTTATTTCATCGCCTGAATAGGTGATTGTATAGCCTATGGCATTAGGACTGAAAGGCTGTGCATGATGGATATCGATAAGGATTATGGTGATAGTGCGGGTGGGGAGCATACCGCTGAACGAACCTTCTCGGGCTTCAATGGTGAGGGTACGTGTGTCATCGTTCCAATTGATGGGGATTTGACTGTAAGCTCCCTGCTCATAGTTGTAGTTGACGCCTTCGTCTTCGTATAGGGTGAAGGTGCCGTTGGATCCGGCATAGACGTATAGTGTCAGTTGTACGGGATGTCCTGCTGCAGTGGAGCTGATGGCAGGTCCTGTAGGTATGATACTGCCAGCCTTTACATAAAGTGGTATTCGCTCATAAGGAGCGGACATCAGTTTACGTTCACAACCTTTGCTCACATGAGTCCCGGTGTAGAAATCGTACCATCCGCCTTGGGTTTCCGGGAAGGTGACTTCTCGCTCGCGAACTTCATACTCGGTAACAGGGGCTACCATCAGAGCAGGACCGAAAAGGTATTGATCACTGATGTCGTACACCTCGGACTGAGCCATGAAGTCCATAATGAGGGGGCGCATAATGGTGTAGTCGTTGTGCCAAGTCATGCCCGCTAGTGTGTAAATGTAGGGCATTAGATGATAGCGCAGACGCAGGTAATAGGTTATGCTCTCATAAGCGGGATGCTCTTTGGGAGCAATATGCCAAGGCTCGCGGTAGGGGTATTGACCATGTGAACGGTAGAGAGGACAGAACGCACCAAACTGGTGCCAACGGGTGTTTAGTTCGCGCCATTCGCGCAGATCGGCACTTTCGGTAGTAAACCCTTTGTTCGTTTGGGTTAGATATTCCTTAAAGGCTTTTTCATAGCGTCGTTCAACGCAGAATCCACCGATGTCCATTGTCCAATAGGGAATACCGCATACTGCAAAGTTGAGTCCTGCAGAGATTTGTGCCTTGAGGTCTTCCCAACGTGTAGCAATGTCACCGCTCCATGTGGCTGTAGAGTAGCGTTGCAGACCTGCAAAGCCGGAGCGTGTGAGCAGGAATACGCGTCGATTGGGGTCGGCACCACGCTGTCCTTCGTAGATGCCTTGGGCATTGACAAGTGCATAGGCATTAAAATATTGTGTCGATGGCCCTAAAGCTGTAGGGCCACACAATGCCTTGCGATAATCGAGTGGGGTGCAATCGCGTACGTTGGGCTCACTGGCATCCATCCACCAAGCGTCAATGCCTAAGGGATAGAGCGTACGCTCCATCTGTTGCCAGAATAGTTGACGGGCACCTTTGCTATAGGCATCGTAGAATCCGTAGTGGTATCCGCGGCCTATCCAGTCGCGCAGACTATCGTTTACGGACTGACGGTATATCCAGCCCTGCTCGTCGAACTGGCGGAAATGCTCGGTAGAGGTATAGAACTTGGGCCATACGGAAATCATCATGCGTGCATCGAGCGCATGCACCGAATCGACCATAGCCTGTGGGGTGGGGAAGCGTGTCTCATCAAACTCATGGCTGCCCCATTCTGCTTCGCGCCAGTAACTCCAATCGAGCACGATATTGTCGATAGGAAGTTGCCTTTGGCGAAATTCATTTAATGTGCTCAGCAGCTCATCTTGTGTTTTGTAGCGCTCACGGCTCTGCCAATATCCCATTGCCCACTTGGGCATCACTTGTGCCTTGCCTGTAAGTGTGCGATAGCCACTTATGATGGAGTCGGGGTTTTCTGATGCTATCACGTAGAAGTCGAGTTGTGGTGTCATCTCGCTCCACCAACGTTGGTCACCTTGAGCTTTGTCTGTGTCGGGAGCATATGCCCTTAGTGCGCAGTACGATTCTCCTCCATCAGGATGCCAAGAGATCTTTATTCTTGATCGCCTCCCTGGCTGTAACTTGTATGTGAACTTGCGCGTGTTGGGATTCCATGCTGTGCGCCATACCTCTGGCATCACGTTAACACCATCAATCTGTACCTGCATATAGCCTGCGTAGTAGAGCTGGAAGTCGATAGCTACAGGCGTGGTGTCATTACCTGCATACATAATCTCTCCTTCGTACGTCACCTCGGATCCATATAGTGGAAATCCTTCAGGCAAGTTCTTGATGGTAGTGAGGTCAGCAAAGTAGAGTGAGTCTTCGCGTCGTACGATGCGTTGCTTGCCATTGGCGCTAACATAGGTTCCCGTAAGCGCTCCCTCCTTGCCCTCGATGTCGTATAGGGTGAACAGACGATTCAGTTGAGCGTAGTCTTCGGGACATCCCCATCGACAGAGTGAGTAGCTATCGAGCAATAAGCCATAACCCTTGGTGGAGAGGATAAAGGGTATTGATACCTTGGTGTTGTATTGGAACAGTTCCTCGTTCTTCCCCTTGTAATTCCATTCGTCGGCCTGATGCTGTCCTAATCCATAGAACGCTTCATCCTGTGGCGAATCGAAGTGCAGCCAGGTTGAATAGCCCTTACTCTCCTCTACTTTAATTGAAGAGAATCTCATACCATCCTCGGTCATGGAGAGTAGGGGCGTGTCATCGAGTCGAGTCATCCATACGCGCCCCGTACTGTGCAGTACATGTGCCTTTATCTTCTCGGTAGTCAGTGTTACCGTATCTCCATTGTGATATACTGCGAACGTGGGTGGAGGTGTAGAGAGCACGCCATCCTGTAGCATCAAACTTGTAATATCGGTAAAGCGGCGTTCGGGTGTGGCTGTTACATGAATAATGTTGGGCGTAATAGCCTCCAGGCGCACCTTTTGTGGAGCACCCTTGCTGCTGTTGACTATGCGTACTTCGACTCCTCGCTCAGTTTGGCTATAGGGTGCCGAACAGGCTAATAGAAGCGATGTGGCTACGATTGATAACAGCTTGGATGCTCTCATTGGACGTTACCTTACAATGCCATGAGCACAAGTATCTGCGCCGTAATTACACGGAGAAACATAGTGAGCGGATACACCGTTGAGTAGGCTACAGAAGCCTGGTTGTTTCCACAGATCTCGTTGCTATAGGCGAGGGCAGGGGGGTCGGTCATGGCACCGGAGATGAGACCTGCGATAGTGAAATAGCTGAGTTTGCAAGCCTTACGTGCAATGACACCGATAGTGAGACAGGGAATGACAGTGATGAGGAAACCATAGAGAATCCACCAATAACCACCATTTATAATCGTGTCGATGAATCCGTCGCCAGCACCGATACCCACAGCGGCCAAGAAGAGAGTGATACCTATCTGACGTATCATCTTGTTGGCTGATGAGGTGGTGTAGGTGACAAGCTTGAACTGCGGGCCAAACTTGGAGATAAGGATGGAAACGATGAGCGGACCGCCTGCGAGACCGAGTTTCACGGGTACCGGCACATTGGGGATGAAGATGGGGAGTGAACCCAATACAACACCGAGCGCGATGCCAAGGAATATGGCTGCAAGGTTGGGCTCTTCGAGGCGCTTCACAGAGTTGCCCATGAGGCGTGAAATCTTTTCTATACTCTTAGGCTTACCCACTACAACTACGCGGTCGCCAAGCTGAAGCAGCAGGTGAGGGTCGGCGATGAGATCAACGCCGGCACGGCTGATACGTGAGATGGTGACGTTGAATGTTTGGCGCAACTTAAGGTCACCCAGGCGCTTGCCGTTGATGGTTGGGTTGGTGATAACGAAGCGCTCTGCCGTGAGGTTGTTAGCCTCGATGGCATCCCATTCGGCCATATTCATGTCGATGCGCGGACCGATAAGGAATGTCAATGCCTCAATTTCGAGCGGATTGGCCACGAGGAAGAGCTTGTCGCCCATGCCTAATTTTGTGTTCGACTCGGCCAACTCAATGTCGTGGGTCTGCTCATGGAGCACACGGGTGATTACGCACTTACGGCCAAAGAGTTCCTGAATCTCCCGAATCGTATGTCCGCAAACAGAGTCGTTGTGTACCTCAAGCGTAACAGCCTCGAGCGATTCGGCATTCTCCTTGTTGCGCTCCATCATGATTCGGCGCTCGTTGTCGAAGTTGACACGGAATATATGCTTCAGCACAATGATGCAGAGGATAATGCCCACAACACCCAACGGATAGGCTACGGCATAGCCCTGGGCGATAGTGGTGTTGGTCTGTCCTGTCATGTCATAGAAGGTCTGCTGGGCAGCACCCATACCCGGCGTGTTGGTAACAGCACCGCTGAGCACGCCAATCATGCTTATGAGGTCCTGTCCTGTGATGAGGTGGATAGCATAGGTAACGCAGCAACCCAGCAGTACGATACCAGCTGCCAGCATATTGAGCGTTATACCTCCTTTACGGAACGAGGAGAAGAAACCGGGACCTACCTCAAGACCGATAGAATAAATAAAGAGGATAAGGCCAAATTCCTTGACGAAATGTGAAGTGACGGGATCGAGCACGAAACCTAAGTGTCCGGCAAGGATGCCGACAAAAAGAATCCATGTGACACCGAGAGATACGCCACCAAATTTAATTTTGTTGAGACAAAGCCCTCCTGCAATGACAAGGGCTACGATGAAAACGGAGTGGGCTACACCACTGCCACTGAATAGATTAACCAACCATTCCATGATGTACTAATCCTTTCTTTTTTCCAAAAAACCTTTTTGTGAATACCTTAAATGTTACTAATTTTTCTTAGCGACTGCAAAGTTACCCCCTTTTTATGGATAAAAGAAAGGAAATTGAGAGGATTTTTTTCACAAAGGTAAAAACAATAGGACGAATACCGATACGAGTTCCCACTACTCCTCCACCTTGTCCTCATTCTAGATCGAATGCAAGGATGAGGCATTAAGAAGACCATATGAAGTAACTTACTGCTTATTGTTACGTTTGAAAAGTTTAGTTTTTTTACGAAACGCAAGGAAATCCTGTACAAAAATTTTGTAACATAATGTAAGGGAAACCCTGCGGTTTGCTTACATGGTGTTGAAATCGGAAGTATAGACTTGCTAAACTCAAAAACTTTAGGACTCAAAAACTCACGTTTACGCTTACTTCTTGTTTTTTCCTAATCCCTCATGGCTGCGTTATTTTCTATCCAT
>CANBEE010000032.1 GCA_947367415.1 uncultured Bacteroidales bacterium | reverse complement strand
ACTGTATTTGCACCACCATTTCATTCTTGTTAGTGTTTTCTTGCAACCATTGCTCTATTCCCTCTTTCATAAGTAGCATTAAGCTGCTTTTACCAGAGCCCCAATCACCGAATATTCCAATAGTGATTGGGAGCATAGTTGAATCAAGTACCACCTCTTTCAGTAAATATGCGTGAACTTGATAGCCCAATAAATCTTCTTTTGTTTCGTTATCTGACCACATATTTATCATTATAATTCATTTAGTCTTATCATTAATCTTCCAAGCCCAGAATAGGTATACTCTCTATCACCAGCTTCTATTTCATTCATAGAGCGATTGGCATTTGCCACTGCTGTGCTAAGGCTTCCACCGTTTCGTTCGACATTACTTCCAACCCATCTCCGTTTTTATCCTTTCTTGCACATCATCAAAGCGATCAAGGTCATGCAGTAATGTGGGTAGGTCTTTGTTTATCCAACCTAAAAGGAGTATCAATTCATTGTGAATCTCTTGCACTCGATGCATGTTCCAACATATCGACTCATTGTGGAACACACGGTTTCTGAATGCTCGGAATCTGTTGAGTGGTGCTGATACGGTCTTTCGCTGACGATCCTTCTTGGGAAGATAAGGGAATGCACGACGCAGGTCCTTCCAAAGCAAAAGTTCATACTCGGCATTGAGCAGCGATACCCAAAAACCAAGGGTCAACTCTGCAATAATCTTTGAAGAAGTTATCGTCTCGTGGCGACCTACAATCTGCTTGGTGGCTTTGGTTACATAACGGTTCAGATTGGTCAGTCCTGGAGTGTTAGGGAATATGGCATACCAATCTTCTCGGCCTGTCATCGTTTCCAGTTCGCGACTCAGGGCATTGCGCAAAGCAACCTCCAGTACAGAAAGCGAGGTGTAAAAGGCCTCGGCCAGTTTGATGTTCGCCTGATAATGCTTGATTGCCTTCTCTTCATTGTTGGGATAAAGCGCAAAATAGCGCTCCATTCGCTTGTTTGAGAAAACTTTTTCGAAGAATTGTTTGTTATATTCCATAAATATTGTACCTTTGCCGTGCAGTCCCGGGCGTTCCTCTCCCAGTTTTTCAGATGCTGGTGATGAATCCGGGTTTTTTTATATCCAATAGCGAAGGTACTACAACTTATCAATATCAACAACTTTTTGTCTTTAATTTCATGCAAAAGACAAAAAATATCATAGGATACCGCTTCATTTCTACAATCTTCCTGCTCAATCCCCAAGAAGTACGAAAAGAACGCAGCCATGAGGCAAAGAGAGACTGTTTGTTTTTAACGTTTAGTCTGTTGTTAAGTCAACTTTCCCGTTTATTTGAGTCTCTTTCCGGCATCTTTACCCTCTCAATTCTTGTAAATAGACCACTATTCATTGCACCTTGAAAGGGTAAATCTACTCGAAAACACCTCCCAACTAAACTCGGAATAAAAACCAAACAGGCTCTCTAGGAAAAAGCAAAGCGTCAGCAAGAAATAGAGAACCGATGACAATCTGCCACGAGAGCGAAAAAGTCTATACTTCCGATTTCAGCACTATGTAAGCAAACCACAGGGTTTGCCTTACATTATGCTACAAAATTTTCATTCAGGATTTTCTTGTGTTTCGTCTGGTTAGGGGTATCTGCTTAGCTTCTTATAGGATGACATGTTGATGCTTCACATTAGACTATATTGTTGCCTATAGTCAAGTATTTATAATGGATGTGAAGTAGGGGAAACAGGGTTTCACCAAGTCAAAAAAATGTAGTAATTTTGCAGCCCGAATGAATAGAGGCGCAAAGAGAATGCATGCAATAGATAGATATAAGCAGGGATACCGCGATATTGTGTCGCTGGCAATACCTATTATCATAGGACAGTTGGGGGGTATCGTCACAGGACTGGCCGACACGCTGATGGTGGGATGGCATAGTACGGAGGAACTGGCTGCTGCATCGTTTGTCAACAATGTGACCAATGCATTTATTATCACGGGCACTGGGTTCTCGTTTGGACTGACACCACTCATCGGAGGTGAACTGGCGCAAGGGAGACTACGTGCTATAGGCCGCTGGCTGCGCAATAGCCTCGTGGCGAACCTTACGACTGCTCTACTTATCATAGGTATACTCGTTGGGGTGTTGCTTAATATTGAGCATATGGGGCAACCTGCCGAACTGATACCTATCATAAAGCCTTACTTTGCCGTGGTGATGGTGTCTATACTCTTCATGATGGCTGCCAATGCTTTCCGACAGTTTGTAGAGGCTATAGCCGACCCGAAGGTATCTATGTGGGTGCTCATCATTGGCAATGCGCTCAATATCATTGGCAACTACATTCTTATATATGGTAAGTATGGAATGCCTGAGATGGGACTCTATGGCGCGGGGATCAGTACATTGGTGTCGCGCATTATCATGCTGCTGCTTTTCATAGGTGTGTTTATGACAAAACGGAGATATGCTGCATATCGTCTCGGATTTGCGGCATCACGATGTGATGCGATTTCGTGGAGACGACTCAATGCGTTGGGGTGGCCTATAGGTATGCAACAAGGCCTCGAGGCTGGCACCTTCTGCTTTACGGCTATCATGGTGGGATGGCTGGGCAGTATGTCGCTGGCTGCACACCAGATTGCTATCACCATTTCTACTGTCAGCTACACCATATTCCTTGGCATAGGCTCTGCTGTGGCTATACGTACAGGCTATTTCAAGGGTGCAAACGACTGGGTGCAGGTGCGTAGACAGACTGTTGCTGGAATTCATATAGGATTGCTTACTGCAGCTATCGTGTGCCTCACGTTGTGGCTGGTGCAGGATGAGGTGAGCCACCTCTTTACCGACAGTGAGCAGGTTATAGCTATCGTGGTCACGCTGTTGCCCATTCTTATTCTTTACCAATTTTTTGATGGGGTACAGATCATATTGGCCAATGCCCTGCGTGGACTGGCCGATGTGAAGGCCATCATGTGGGTGTCGTTTGTCACTAATTTTCTCATAGCTATCCCTTCGGGGTATCTCTTGGGGTTCACATGTGGCATGGGAGTTGCCGGTATATGGCTTGCTTATCCTATTGGATTCTTCTTCTCGGATTTGCTGCTGGGCCGGCGTGCTCTGCGCTTGATGCGCGGCGGAAAATAATAGGTGTTTCGTCGCAACCGACGCTCATCGCGTCGGCGGAATAAAAAATAAATGAATTTATTTTGTTCTCCTCTCGGCTTAGCTCCGCTTTCTTCCTCTTCGCTCGGTATAGCTCGTGCAAGCACGGCTCTACACTCACTCATTCGTCAGTTGCACTATCTTTAGTGCTTGCTACGCAAGCCCAGAAATTAGGCTGCACCTCGGAACCGAAGGTCGCTGGCCGAAGGGAAAAGCAAATGCTCAAATAAATTTAATTTTATTGAATTTCTGCCTCGCTCAGTATAGAAAATGCAAGCCTTTTCTATACATTCACTCGTTGAAATTTGGCATTTCTCTCGGCTTGCACTAATTTTGTCAAATCAAACTCATAAATCATAACTCACAACTCAAATGAAGCGTTTATTACCTATCATCGCCCTTATGCTTTGCACCATGGCTGGTGTAGCACAGAACAATAATGCCGATATGGAGCAGGTGCGCAAGCTGGTGCTTGCCCATAGTGCCATCGCTAACCTCTATGTGGACAAACCCGACGAAGCGAAGGTGGTGGAGGCTGCCATACGTGCTATGCTCAAGGAGCTGGACCCGCACTCTACGTACCTCACCGCCAAGGAGGTGGAGAAGATGAATGAGCCATTGCAGGGTAACTTCGAGGGCATTGGCGTGCAGTTCAACATGGCCGATGACACGCTCTTCGTCATACAGACCGTGAGCAAGGGCCCCTCGGAGAAGGTGGGTATACTGCCGGGCGACCGCATCGTGACGGTGAACGACACGGCTATCGCAGGAGTGAAGATGGCACGCGACGAAATCATGAAGCGCCTGCGTGGCCCCAAGGGGTCGGTGGTGGAGCTGGGCATCGTACGCCGTGGGTATGATGAGAAGCTGACCTTCCGCGTGACACGCGACAAGATACCTGTACACACGCTCGACGCTGCCTATATGATAGCTCCCAAGGTGGGCTACATCAAGATTAGTAGTTTCGGTGCTACTACACACAAGGAGTTCAGCGATGCGCTGGCTACACTGAAGGAGCAGAAGATGCAGCACCTCATCCTCGACCTGCAGGGCAATGGAGGCGGTTACCTGAAGGCTGCCGTGGATATGGCAAGCGACTTCCTGCAGCCTGGTCAGCAGATTGTATACACCGAAGGCAACAGCTCGCCTCGCTCGGAGTTCAATGCCGAGGGCAAGGGACAGTTCTGCGAGGGACGCCTCGTGGTACTCATCGATGAGTATTCGGCTTCGGCCTCGGAGATTGTCACCGGTGCTGTACAGGATTGGGACAGAGGTGTCGTTGTAGGTCGCCGCTCATTCGGCAAGGGACTTGTGCAACGTCCCATCCCCCTGCCCGACGGTTCGCTCATACGTCTCACGGTGGCTCGCTACCACACTCCCTCGGGACGATGCATACAGAAGCCTTACGGCGAGGACATCGACTACCGCAAGGACCTGGTGGACCGCTTCAACAAGGGTGAGCTGATGCATGCCGACAGCATACACTTCCCCGACTCGCTCAAGTATCAGACCAAGCAGCTAGCACGCACCGTATATGGTGGCGGTGGTATCATGCCCGACTACTTCGTGCCGCTCGATACGCTTACATACACCAAGTATCACCGCGAGCTGACTGCCAAGGGCGTTATCGTGAACACTAACCTTGCTGTCATAGACCGCTACCGCAAGGACTATGAGAAGCGCTATCCCGACTTCAAGACCTACAACAAGCGCTTCGAGGTGGACGACACCATCCTTGACATCCTACGTTCTGAGGCCGACAAGGCTGGCGTGAAGCACGACGAGGAGTTGTATCAGGCATCGCTTCCTTACATCAAGGTGCAGCTCAAGGCGCTCATCGCCCGTGACCTGTGGGATATGACGCAGTTCTACGAGGTCTTCAACCACACCGACGAGACGGTGATGAAGGGGCTGGAAATCATTCATTCGAAGGAGTTTGGACTGAGTGGGAAGAGATAAGATGAAAAAAGAAGAGGGTGTGTTGCAATTTTGACACACCCTCTTTCATTATGCAGTCTTAGTCGGATTACTTCTTGCTCTTTACTAAATATTCATTGAATACGATACCCGCTACAATCAGTACCAGACCGATGTAGGTGGTGGGTACAATCTGCTCGCCCAGGATGGTAGACACGAAGAAGAGCGAGAGGAAGGGTGAGAGGTAGCACAGCTGGTTGACGAGCGCGGGATTGGTGGTCTTGCGTATGGCCAGTCCGAAGCAGATAAAGGGGATACCCATCTCGAACGCTCCCACATACATGCCCGACAGGATGCCCGGCAGGGTGTTAAGGTCGACTCCCACAACCAGAGCGCCCAGACCTAGGTATATGCTGCCGAAGAGGAAACTCATGAAGCAGGCCACGGTAGCGTCGGCACGCTCCTTGTTCTTATTGTTGACCATCCAGTAGATTGCCCACAGGAAGGCGCTCATAATACCCAGCGCCAGTCCGAAGGGAGGTATGTCCATGCTGCCACCCTGCTTGCCTCCTGCCGAGATGATGATGAGGCCGCCCAGCGAGATGAGCATGCCGATGTACTTCTTGCCTGGTATGGGCTGCTTGGTGAATATGGCCAGCAGGATAACCAGCAGTACCGGCCACATGTAGTTGACGGGCTGGGCTATCTGTGCGGGCAGCAGGTCGTATGACTTGAACAGCACCAGGTAGTAGGCTACGGGGTTGAGCAGACCGAGCAGGGCAAAGTAGCCCCACATCTTGCGTGAGAGTGCCTTCACCTCGCCCCACTTGCGCTGGATGGTGAGCACGATGGTAAAGATGATGAGTGAGGTGATGCTGGCTACCAGCAACATCTCGAAGTGGGTGAGATGGGTGAGTGCGATTTTGAATGCAGTGGCTACGGTCGACCAGCTGAGCACAGCTGCCATAGCCAAGGCAATGGCTTTGTTGTTTTCTTTCATGTTGGGTTGTTGTTAGGGTTATTAAGGACTGTTAGGGGGATGTGGCGCTAAACTCTCAACCATCAACCTAGCATAGCTAATGCGCGGTTCTCGGCTGCCTCCATGATTTCGCGCTCGCCGGGTCCCTTGTCGTTGATGCCGCAGAGGTGGAGTATGCCGTGGATGATGGTGCGGTGCAGCTCCTCATCGTATTCGGTGGCAAACTGCTCGCTATTGCTCCGCACGGTGTCGAGGCTGATGAAGAGGTCGCCACCGATGACGTCACCCTCGGTGTAGTCGAAGGTGATGATGTCGGTGTAGTAGTCGTGCTGCAAGAACTCGCGGTTGACCTCGAGGATTCGCTTGTCGTTGCAGAAGATGTAGCTCACGTCGCCCACTTTCTTGCCATAGGTGGCTGCTACGGCGCGTACCCATGCAGTGGTCTCGCGCTTCTTGATGGATGGCATCACGGTGCCTTCGGTGTGGTAGGTAATCATGTTTGGTTAATTCTGAATTTTGAATTATGAGTTATGAGTTCTCAGAGTACTCAGAGTTTTCCGAGAGAACTATCCAAAGAATAGGTAACAAATGAATATTGCCGAGAGTATACCAGCCAGGTCGGCCAGAAGGCCGCAGGTGACGGCATGGCGTGTCTTGCGTATGCCCACACTGCCGAAGTATACTGCCAGGATATAGAACGTGGTGTCGGTAGCTCCCTGGAAGAGGCAGGCGAGGCGACCTACGAAGGAGTCGGCACCATAGGTGGTCATGGCATCGACCATCAGTCCGCGTGCACCGCTGCCGCTCAGTGGCTTCATCAGTGCGGTGGGCAGAGCGCCTACAAACTCGGTGTCGCCACCAAGAGCAGCAACACACCAGGCAATGCCGTCGATGAGGAAGTCCATGGCACCCGATGCGCGGAACACGCCGATAGCCACCAGTATAGCCACCAGGTAGGGGATGATGCGCACGGCGGTCTCGAAGCCCTCCTTGGCACCCTCGATGAAGGTGTCGTATACATTGATCTTCTTACGCATGCCCGCCAGGATGAAGCAGGTGATGATGCTGAAGAGGAAGACGTTGGCAAAGGTCGATGACACCATGTCCATCTGCTCACGCGGCATGGCGCTGAAGCCCCAGATGATGAGACCCACCAACGTACACATGGCGCCGAGGAAGAGCATGAGCGTGCGGTTGAACAGGTTGATGCGCTGGTACAGACAGGTGACGATGAGGCCCACAAAGGTGGAGAAGAAGGTGGCCAGGAGGATGGGCACGAACACATCGGTAGGCTGCGCGGCTCCCATCTGGGCGCGGTATACCATCACGCTGATGGGCACGAGGGTCAGTCCCGAAGTGTTGAGCACGAGAAACATGATCATCGGGTTGGTTGCCGTGTCTTTCTTGGTGTTCAGTTCCTGCAGCTGCTCCATCGCCTTCAGGCCCATGGGCGTGGCTGCATTGTCGAGCCCCAGCATGTTGGCGGCAAAGTTCATGAAGATGGTGCCCGTGACAGGGTGCCCCTTGGGGATGTCGGGGAAGATTTTCGAGAATACCGGTGCCAGCCAGCGGGCCACCACGTTGACCACTCCGCCCTTCTCGCCTATGCGCATGATGCCGAGCCAGAGAGAGAGCACGCCCGTGAGTCCGAGCGAAATCTCAAAAGCCGTCTTGGCCGATGAGAAGGTAGAGTTCATGATGGCGGGAAACACCTCCACGTCGCCCATGAAGATGAGACGCACGAGCGCCACCACAAAGGCCACGAGGAAGAAGGCTATCCAGATATAGTTGAGTACCATATACAATTAATCGTTGAGGTTGATGATGCGAATGTGCTATACTGCCGGTAGGCTGTTGCCATTGATCTTACGGTAGAGGTCGAGGGCATATATGTCGGTCATGCCGGAGAGGTAGTCGAGCACAGCCTGTAGCTTGCCATAAAGGGTGGGCGCATTGACTGCGTATTGCGGGCTTACACGGTCGGTGAGAAGGCGCGAATACTCCTTCTCGGGGTGAGTGACGGCATCGACCATCAGGTCGATCAGCGTGTTGATGATGCGGAAACCGGCCAGCTCCACGTCAAGCACGTCGCGCGAACGGTATATCTTTCCTACGGCTACTTCGGAACAGTGCTTGTAGGCATTGCGGCAGCGGTCGCCAGTATGCTTGATGAGGCTTCCCTCAAATGTGCCGGAGAGTATCTCCTCCTCGTGTCGCATAAAGACGTCGGCACACTCATCGATGAGGATGCCTATCACCTTGGAACGCAGATAGGCGATTTGCTCATTGTGGTCGGTGACCATGCTGAAGGTCTCGTACACACGGGCACGGCGTTCCTCCTCTACGAAGGGCATCATGAGTGAGATGGTCTCGTCAAGTGTCAGCAACTTCAGCTTGTAGGCATCTTCAATGTCCATCAGCTGGTAACAGATGTCATCGGCAGCCTCCACAAGGTATACAAGAGGATGGCGGCAATAGCGCAATGGCTCGCCTTCGGCACTGAAGCGGATAAGGCCCAGCTCGTCGGCTATGGTGCGGAATGTCTCGGCCTCGGTGTGGAAGAAGCCGAACTTGGGCTTCCCACCTGCATAGCATGAGGCATAGGGATACTTGACGATGGCGGCAAGGGTGGAGTAGGTGAGGGCAAAGCCTCCGCTGCGGCGTCCATTGAACTGGTGGGTGAGCAGGCGGAACGCATTGGCATTGCCTTCGAAATGGATGATATCGTTCCATTCCGTGTCGTTGAGCTGAGGGTAGAGCTCACGTCCCTTGCCCTCGGAGAAATAGGTTGATATGGCACGCTCTCCCGAATGCCCGAAAGGCGGATTTCCCAGGTCGTGGGCCAGGCAGGCTGCTGATACAATGCTGCCTATCTCCTCTACTCCGGTATGGCACAGCTCGGGATGCTTTCCGGTGAGTGAACGGGCTACGCGGTTTCCCAGCGAACGGCCTACACAAGCAACCTCTAGACTATGGGTGAGCCGATTGTGTACAAAGATACTGCCTGGGAGGGGAAACACCTGAGTCTTGTTCTGTAGACGGCGGAAAGGGGCCGAGAAGATGAGTCGGTCGTAGTCGCGCAGAAACTCCGAGCGAGGATCCATTCCCGTAGGATGGGAAGCCTCCATGCCGAGGCGTCGCGCTGAGATAAGTTGGTTCCAGTCCATCATAGCATTTCTTGTCTTCTATTATTTCTCGGCATGCGGCATTCCTTGTCGTGCCTGACATGCCGGATTCGGCTTTTCGACCCCAAAGTTACATCATTCTGCTCACAATAGCATGCATTACGCACAAAAAAGTTTCCACGGAGGCAAACGAACCTTCCATTCCCGTGTGTGGCGAGCTGTGCTTTTCGGTTAAAAGTCCTTAAACTGTAAGGTTAATTGCCTTTTTTTGATTACTTTTGTGCCAAATTTAGGAGAGGTGTGCCCTTTTGCGAAGGAAGCGGCACCTGTACGCTACGTATGAAACAAAAGAAGAAGAGGCTCATAGATATACAATTCGTGACAGCATGCATCAGCACATCGTTGGTGCTCTTGTTGTTAGGCTTTGTCGTTTTGGTAGTGCTTTCTGCCAAAAGCCTGTCTACTCATGTGCGCGAGAATCTGGAATTGTCGCTCTTGTTGAATGATAATGTGACAGAGAAGGAGGTGGAGCGCATCGTCAACTACGTGAATGCCCAAGAGTATACGAAAGCGACTCACTACATATCCAAGGAGGATATCCTGGCCGAGCAGACGGCTTCGATGGGGCTTGACCCTACGGAGTTTCTGGGCTACAATCCCTATACAGCCTCTATCGAGGTGAAGCTCAAGGCCGACCATGCCAATACGGACAGCATCATGCTGATCAAGAACAAGCTGATGCGCTATACGCAAATACGTGAGATAGCCTATCCGAGCGAATTGATGGACAATGTGAATGACAACATCCGCAAGATAAGTTTCCTGCTGTTGGTGCTGGCTTTTGCTTTATCGATGATTTCGTTTGCCTTGATTAACAACACCATCAAGCTCACCATCTACTCGCAGCGCTTTATCCTGCATACGATGAAGTTGGTGGGAGCCAGTTGGGCATTCATACGCCGGCCTTTCCTGATGCGCAACCTGGGTATTGGCATCGCTTCGGGTGTGTTGGCTAATGGCCTCATCGCGGGTAGTATATATCTGCTGTTGCGCTACGAGCCGCAGATGAGCTATCTGTTTACTTGGCATACACTTGGCATAGTGGGCGGCTCGGTGATGCTGTTCGGCATACTTATCACCCTGCTATGTGCATACTTTTCCATCAACAGGTTCCTTCGCATGAAGGCTGGAGACCTCTATTATATATAACGTTGACGTTAACGATAACTGACTATTGAACGAAAACTCATAAACCAATTGATATGAAAGAAAAATTAGCACTTGGAAAGACAAACTTTATCCTCATTGCGATAGGTATTGTCATCATCATCGCTGGTCTGTTGCTGATGACAGGCCCCAGCTCTACAGAAACTCACTTTGAACCGGACATCTTCAGTACACGCCGTATCGTGGTGGCTCCCATCGTGTGCTTCGTGGGATTTGTATTCATGATATATGCCATCATGTTCAAGCCAAAGAACAAGAAGGAAGATAACCAATAATACTGTCTGAAGCTCATGAATGTATTTGAAACCATCGTTATAGCTATCGTTGAGGGACTGACGGAGTTTCTTCCGGTTTCTTCAACAGGCCATATGATTATCGCGCAAAACCTGCTGGGCGTTGAGAGTACCAATTTCGTAAAGGCGTTTACCTTCATCATCCAGTTTGGTGCTATCCTTTCCGTGTTGGTGCTTTATTGGAAGCGCTTCTTCCAACTCAACCGCACCCCTGTACCTGAGGGGACATCCACGGTGAAGCGTTTTCTCCACAAGTATGATTTCTATTGGAAGCTGTTCATAGCCTTCATTCCCGCAGCTGTGTTTGGCCTTCTCTTCAGCGATGCTATCGATGCCATGCTCGAACGCGTGGAGGTGGTGGCCGTGACACTCATCCTGGGTGGTATATTCATGCTCTTTTGCGACCGCATCTTCAATAAGGGCAGTGAAGAGACCGTGCTTACCGAGAAACGCGCCTTTATGGTGGGCCTTTTCCAATGTATCTCGATGATACCGGGTGTGTCGCGCTCGATGGCTACCATCGTGGGTGGTATGGCCCAGCGCATGACCCGCAAAGCTGCTGCCGAGTTCTCCTTCTTCCTCGCCGTCCCTACCATGCTTGGTGCAACGGTGTACAAGGTGTATGACCTTATCAAGGAGGGCGGAATGGAAATCATTACCGACAATATTTCCACCTTGCTCATAGGCAACGTGGTAGCCTTTATCGTTGCTTTGCTTGCCATCAAGTTTTTCATCAACTTCGTCACCAAATACGGGTTCAAGGCCTTCGGTTGGTACCGTATCGTGGTGGGAGCACTTATTCTTATCCTGCTCTTTACGGGGCATAACTTGACTATTGTCTGATGGATTTCAAAGCAGGAGAGATACTCTGTATCAACAAGCCCTATACGTGGACCTCGTTTGCCGTGGTGAACAAGGTGCGCTATCTCCTTTGCCGCAAGATGGGTGTGAAGAAGCTCAAGGTGGGCCACACCGGCACGCTCGATCCTTTGGCAACAGGCGTAATGATCCTCTGCACGGGTAAGGCCACCAAGCGCATCGAGGAGTTCCAGTATCAGACCAAAGAATATGTAGCCCACATACGCTTGGGCGCTACCACTCCCTCGTACGATCTGGAGAAGCCCATCGACGCCACTTATCCTACGGAGCATATCACCCGTGAGCTGGTGGAGGAGACCTTGCGCGGGTTCATCGGTACTATCGAGCAGGTGCCCCCTTCGTTCTCGGCCTGTATGGTCGACGGGAAGCGTGCCTACGAACTTGCGCGTAAGGGCGAGGAGGTGCAGCTCAAGGCCAAGACTCTGGTCATTGACGAGATTGAGTTGCTCGAATGCAACCTGCCCGACATCGTGATACGTGTGGTATGCAGCAAGGGAACTTATATCCGTGCCCTGGCCCGCGATATTGGCGAGGCATTGCAGAGCGGTGCCCACCTCACAGGACTTGAGCGTACCCGGGTAGGCGAGACTACCTTGACCGACTGCATGAGTATCGAGCAATTCACCGAATGGCTGGAGGGAGTAGAGTGCTCAGACTCTACCGAGACATCGGACAACACGAAAATGAACTAACAAATAATGATATAATATGAAACTTTCTCAATTCAGATTCAAGCTTCCCGAGGAGCGTATCGCCAAGGAACCAACTTTTCATCGCGACGACTCAAAGCTGATGGTAGTACACAGGCAAACGGGAGAGATAGAGCACAAGCTGTTCAAGGAGGTGCTCGACTATTTCGACGAGGGCGATGCCTTCCTCTTCAATGATACCCGTGTGTTCCCTGCCCGTCTCTTTGGTAATAAGGAGAAGACCGGTGCCCGCATCGAGGTATTCCTGCTGCGCGAGCTCAATGAGGAGTTCCGCTTGTGGGACGTGCTCGTTGACCCTGCCCGTAAGATACGTATCGGCAACAAACTCTACTTTGGCGAGGACAATGCGATGGTAGCCGAGGTGATTGACAACACCACCTCACGTGGCCGTACCCTGAGATTCCTCTATGACGGTCCGCACGATGAGTTCAAGGCAGCCCTGTATGCACTTGGTGAAGCTCCGCTTCCCTATTATATCGAGCGCGAGGCTACGGAAGAGGATTACGACCGTTTCCAGACCATCTTTGCCAAGAACGAAGGTGCTGTGACTGCCCCTGCTGCAGGCTTGCACTTTAGCCGTGAGTTGATGAAGAGGATGGAGATCAAGGGAGTGGATGCAGCCTACGTCACCATGCACCTTGGCCAAGGAAACTTCCGCGATATTGACGTTGAGGACCTCACCAAGCACAAGACCGACTCGGAGCAGATGTTTGTGGAGCGCGAGGCTACAGAGATTGTCAATAAGGCAAAGGCCCAGGGACATAAGGTGTGTGCCGTGGGAACATCCGTAATGCGCATACTTGAAACGGCTGTTGGTGCCGACGGACAGCTCAAGGAGTATGAGGGATGGACCAATAAGTTCATCTTCCCGCCATACGACTTCCGCTTTGCCGATGCGCTTATCACCAACTTCCATATTCCCTACAGCACCATGCTGATGGTGACGGCTGCTTATGGTGGCTACGACCTTGTCATGCATGCCTACGATGTGGCGTTGGAGATGGATTATCGCTTCGGAGCCTACGGCGATGCCATGCTCATTGTAGACTGATAGACTCCGAGATTTCAACCGTGATGACTGCATATCTGGGCCTGGGCACCAATCTTGGCGAAGATAAGACGGGTATTCTGCACCAGGCAATCGATCATATTGGCGAGCAGGCGGGCCGTGTGCTTGCCTGTTCGTCGTTCATGGAGTCGGAGCCTTGGGGCTTCAGCTCCGACAACAGATTTCTCAATGCTGTGGTGGCTATCGACACGGCACTCTCTCCCCACGAGTTACTTGAGACGACCCAGTCAATCGAGCGGCTGATGGGGCGTACACACAAGACCGTCGACGGGAACTATACAGACAGGAACATCGATATTGATATCCTGCTATATGGCGATTGTGTCATTGCCACTGCGGAGCTTACCATCCCTCATGCCCATTTGCTGCAGCGCCGGTTCGTCTACATCCCGCTGCTTGAAATAGCTCCTGATGTCATATACCCGACGAATGGGATTCCTCTGTCCGAGCTGGTAAGGTGAGTGTGTGAGTTAATTAAAACAGATTCTAATACGTTGGGAATTCATCGTTGGCAATGGCCTTGACAGCCATACACTCCATCTCGATGAGCCATCCGGGGCGGCATACGGGCGCCAGCAGATAGACCTTGGGAGTCGTGGGGAAGCGCTCTTCGTACATCTCACGAACGACTGCGTAGTCGGCCATGTCGCGCAGATATACAATCATGTGCCCCACGTGCTCGTACCCGCACTCGGCCTCGGCGAGCAGTGTCTCTACATTCTCCCACATGCGCAGTGTCTGCTTGCGTACATCGCCAGGATGCACAATTTCACCCTTGTTGTTGATACTGGCTGTGCCCGAGATGAATACTTGGCGACGGTCGCCATAGTCAACGTAGGTGCCACGCTCGAAGCTCACCCCATATTCATACGTGGGGTTCAAGTGTGTGGGTGCATACAGGTAGTGTATCTGTTCGGGTCGTATGCCCTCGATGGCATAGGCGTCAAATTGCACCATCACCTCGGGGTCGGCATGACGGCCTGCAATGCCCGTGCTGGCGATGAAGTGGGTCTCCGAGGTCAGGTTTTGCGTATGGAACACCTCGTTGCGCGCCTTCACCACACCGGCATAGTTGACATCCACGTTCTGCACGAATATCCATGTGCGGATGCAGTTGTCGGCCAAGCGGCATCCCTGTTCCGAGAGGCGCATGATGTAGTCGTTGAAGAGCAGCCGCATCTGGTATTCCGACTTGGATGCTTTGTTCCAGTTCGAGCCTGTCCATAAATGACGGTATCCATTATGGCTCACCTCATAGTCGCCATGAGGCAGCACACGGGTATGCACTCCTCGCTGCAGGTACACCCACAGGGCTATCTTCGTGCCGTCGAGCGGGGGTTGTTCAACGATGGATACCGCACCGTCGGAGCTTTCGATGAGCATGGCCTGCAGGTGTGCCGCCTGGTTGGCAGCATCGCTCAAGAAGAAACGTTTCACTACGGCCACGGCACCGGGCAGCGTCTCGGAGACGAGCTTCCCATAAGCTGTAAGCAGACTGTCTACCTGCTCGGCATACGTTAGTCGGGGGTCTGTAATACGCAGCATCGCGTGATACTCGGCCACACCGTTCTCCACCTCAAAACTGAATATATCAATCGACGTTTGTTCTTGCATAACCCTGTCTATAGCGTTTATTTGGCAAAGATACGAATAAACGAGCAAGAAATATGAAGTTTACTTCAATATTTTTCACAGCGAGTGAAAGTATCTTCTTGGCGAGGCCATAAAGATACGCATAAAAACGAGACTTTCTATCCATTGGCTGTAAAAAAAGTAAAGGAGCCCTCGTGGAGGGTTCCTCTTCTTGTGTGTATGGCTTGTGCCATATCGATATCGTTGCATTAAATCCATGTTTCTACCCCTGAAACAGCCATTTCCCCCACACCACCATCGATTACGGGCACGAAAACTGCATTTACTCGGCGAAAAG
>CANBEE010000031.1 GCA_947367415.1 uncultured Bacteroidales bacterium | reverse complement strand
ACCTTATTCCAAGCGCCTCTTGTAAAATCAGGAACTTCCACAGGACAGTTGCCGTTTTCAAGAGAAAGACGTGTCAGTTCCGCCAGACAGCACCACTCCGCAAGGTCATATACATCCATATCAAGAGGGAGTCCATTACGTAGACAATAAATCATGCGATAGTCCATGAGGTAATCCATTCCACCATGACCGCCAACCTTCTTAGCCTGCTCCTCAAGTTCAACATGGATTCTATGTTTATATTTCTCCATCAAGGCTTTCTTGACGTCATCTGAAACCGGATTATGTGAATTAAGGTTCTCATGATCAGGAACATCATCAGAAGAAAGGCTCTCTGCCTTGAAAAGATACTGCTCCACCGGATACTTGTTTGCAAAACCTTTTGTTCCTGTCAGCTGATACTGTCTTGAGTACGGACGAGGATTCATCACATTATGCTCAATGAGGATAGTCTTTCCGTTTTCAGTTGAAATCATTGTCAATGTATGGTCTCCATTCTGGAAATCCTCGCATTTCTCTCCGGTCATACGTTCAACAATCTTTCCTCCTGTTACCGCCTTTGTATCCATTGAAACAAGAGTTTTCATTCTATCGCCTCTATGTATATCAAGAAGCTGGCAAGCTGGACCGAGTCCATGAGTCGGATACACATCACCTCTATGAGCCCTATTATATTTCAGACGCCAGTTATCACGATACTCACCCCAGAACTCGTCCAAACTGTGAAGATAGGCACCTTCCACGTGCATAACCTCCCCAAAGAGGCCTTGCTGCGCCATGCTAAGCGTTGTAAGTTCAAAAAAGTCATAAACACAATTTTCCAACTGCATACAATGCTTTCTCGTACGCTCAGAAGTGTTGATCAAGGCCCAGATTTCATCAAGAGTCATAGCAGCAGGCACTTCGATTGCCACATGTTTGCCCTGCTCCATGGCATAAACGCCCATCTCAGCATGGTTCTTCCAGTCTGTAACGACGTAGACAAGATCGATGTCATCACGCTCGCAAAGCTGCTTCCATGCATCCTTGCTTCCGGTATAAGACGGGACCTCCGGATAGCCGGCACGTCTGAGACGTTCCTGTGTCTTCTCAACCATTGCCGGCTCTATGTCGCATATTGCAGCTACCTTTGCACCTGGAATATGAAGATAACGGGAAACCGCACTTGAGCCACGCATTCCAAGTCCGATGAAACCTACGCGCACGGTGTCAATTGCCGGAGCTGTCATCAGGACAGCATCCTCCTGACCAGCAGGACGCTCGGGAGTCTCAACAACAAGAGTACCCTTCTCCCAATGAGTCTTGGTTGAGGGCGAAAGTGACTGAGCATTGAGGCCGGTAACGAACAACGCAGCCAATGCCAACGAAAGGATGTGTTTTACTTTCATAAATAAATCTGTTTGAGGTAAATTATTTAATAGATTATATGCTACGAAGTGTGTCTTTCTCAAATGGTATATAAAGAATTCTTTTGCTATGCAAATATAGTATGCCATTGTCGAATAAAAAAATTTTCCTTTAGTTTTTTACCCCTTTTCTAGTGTTGGTAATCCTATGTGTTGCGTACTTTTGTTTTCCACCATTTGACCACGTGTCGTGTGACAAGTTGGCTGAACAGAGTTGCTGCTAAACAACCAAGTGTGTTAAAGAAGAAATCCCACCAATCGGCAGCGCGTGTGGGGGTTAATGTCTGCTGCCCAATCTCGATGAGTCCACTGAAGAGGATTGGTGCAATGATAGCCCATGGTATGAGGCGCTTGGCTTCAGCATGTTCGTGGCTCTTGAAATATTCGAACCATAGCATGGAGCAGAAGCCGAAGTACATGAGGAAGTGCAGCACCTTGTCGATGTTGGCGACCGTGTTGAGTGGAGTCTCTGGGGGATTGAAGAACGACAAAAACAGGATAACACCGATGATGAGAATGGAGAATGGATATTTCTTTATATAACTCATGGGAATGCAGTGAAAGTCTTTATATAAGCGTTGCAAAGTTAAGAATTATCTGCTAATTTTGCTGCGTATAAACTATTTTTGTATTATCGTTATACGTATTAACGGAGATGTGGCGTGAATGGTTCAACTTTCAGCAGAGTGACCGCAGGGCTATCCTCATACTGTCTGTGGCTATAGTGGCAGTGCTGTGCCTAAGAGCATTGCTTCCTCGCGATGAGTTGCGACTGGCCGAGATGACGGATAATGTTGCTGGGCAGCTGGATACTCCGACAAAGAAGGAACCAGTTGTCGCCATACGAATGCACCGCTTTAATCCCAATACGGCTGATTCACTGGAATTGCTTTCCGTAGGGCTACCTCCCCGCGTGGCACGCAATATCCTGCGGTATAGGGAGGCAGGAGGACGCTTCCGTCGGCCGAGCGACTTGGCTCGCATCTATGGCATGGAGGACACACTTTTTGCCCAAGTGAAGCCGTATATTGAGATACCGGTAGAGAGGAAGGCCGCGATGCATGAGATAGTGGATGTAGCAAGTTTGTCGGCGATAAAGCCTGACACGGCAAGGAGGAGTCATCCTTATGCGGAGTATATGCAGAAGAAGCTGAAGCCAGGTGAGTTCGTGGAGCTAAACACGGCCGATACGACGCAGCTGATGAGGATTCCTGGCATAGGCCCGGTGTATGCGCAGATGATTGTGAACTATCGCCGCCAGTTAGGAGGTTTTCATAATGTGGCACAGTTGCATGAATTGGAGGTGTTGCCCGAAAACATTGGCGATTGGGTGCACGTGGCCGAACCTGCAAGGGAGGTGCTACGTATCAATCATATGACGGTGAGCCAGCTGCGCTCGCATCCCTACTTGACATTTTATCAGGCACGTGCCATTGTCGAGTACCGCAAGCGTGAGGGCGATATAAGAAGTGTACAGCAATTGATGTTTCTGGAAGGTTTCAGCAAAGCCGATGTAGAGAGATTGCAGCCTTACCTCTCGTTTGAATGAGAATGATGGTGAGACTACTCCTTGATTTCCTCGAAGTCGACATATTCGCCCTCCGAGTCATCAAAGATCTTGTCGCGTTTCTTACCCGTCGAGGTTGAGGCTTG
Source organism: uncultured Bacteroidales bacterium (assembly GCA_947367415.1). Lineage (GTDB taxonomy): Bacteria > Bacteroidota > Bacteroidia > Bacteroidales > Bacteroidaceae > UBA1189. Next base: position 12,358 of record CANBEE010000031.1, on the reverse strand, counting down.
CTGTGACTGGGCCGACTGGTGAGCCTGACCTTGTGCCTGACTATAGCCTCCCTGCGAAGTGTATGTGTGGCGAGGTGTACGGCGTCCGAAAAGGAGATTAAGAATACCGCGCAACAAGGAACCACCTATTATAATAAGGAATAGAAAGAAGATGAATATAAAAAAGAATATACTTGCAAACATTAATTTTCAAAAGTTATCGTTACGGTAAAGGTATATACAAAAAGTGTGCCAAAAGGTTCACTCTCGAAGAATCAAGCACGCTTTTGTGTCAGAATTGACAGAATGATGTACCATCCTATGACAGCAGAGAGACCATTAAGCCCCAATACAATGAGCAGGGAAAGGCTGACTAGGAGGAATATATAGGTAATGCGGTTGCTCCTCCACGTAAGGTTCTTGAACTTGAGTGAGAACATGGGAATCTCGGCAACCAGAAGCCATGAGAATAACAACACCAAGGCGATTATGAGCATCCAACCGTAAGGATTCTCCACTATCGTGTCGTGTGAGCCTATCACGAGAGCACCCCAAAAAAGGGCATTAGCAGGTGTGGGGAGCCCAATAAACGAACTCGTCTGTCGTTCATCGACATTGAACTTGGCAAGGCGCAATGCCGAGAAGGCCACAAGCAGAAACGCAAAGAAGGGAACCACGAAAGCCACCAACATATCGAGATGGGTATCGGCACACTCACGCAGCCAGCTAAACACCATCGTGGCAGGCGCAAAACCAAAGGTGATGACATCGGCCAATGAATCAAGTTCCTTGCCGATGGGCGAACTCACCTTGAGTGCACGAGCCGAGAGCCCGTCGAAGAAGTCGAATACCGCACCTGCGATGATGAATGCAAACGCTAGGGGATAAACGCCCAGAAATGCATACACGGCAGCAACGCATCCAGAAAGGAGGTTGCAGCAGGTGATTGTGTTGGGTATATGCTTCTTGAGATTCATGTTGCTAAGAAACTATTTCAACTTTGCCAAAATGGTTTGGTTACCTGTAGTCTTCTGTCCCATGGTAACGCACACCTCAGTACCGACAGGTAAGTATACATCTACACGAGAGCCCAACTTGATGAATCCAAAGTGCTCGTCAATAAAACTTTCATCACCTGGCTTAGCATAGGTTACGATACGGCGTGCCATAGCACCTGCGATTTGACGCACCATCACCTCTTTACCGTCGGGGGTCTCTATCACTACCATAGAGCGCTCATTGTCGGTGCTGGCCTTGGGGAGAAAGGCACGGTGAAACTTGCCATTGTCATGGGTCACCTTCTTCACTACACCATCTACGGGATACCAGTTGGCATGCACGTTGAGCGGACTCATGAAAATGGAGAGCATAAGGCGACGATCATGGAAATAGTCGGGTTCCTCCACCTCCTCGATGACAACAATCTTGCCATCGGCAGGAGCTACTACAATACCTTCGGTTTCCTCACCGGGGAAACGGCGTGGTGGGCAACGGAAAAAATTGATGAGCAGTGCATATACCGTGGTGGTGAATACAGCAATCAGGATAAAGAGCCAGCGCAACTCGGGATAGGTGAGGTAGTAGGTCAATGCATTGATGGCAAACCATACAAAGAAACCTACTGTGAGCTGGTGGGTACCCTCTTGGTGAAGGTGTATTTTACGTAGTTTTCGCATAATATACGTGATTTAAATTATGCAAATTTAGGATTTATCTGTTAATATCACAAACAAAACGGACAAAAATGTCTGAAATCCTATTTATTTGCTCTTGTTATCAATGGTATAGGCTCCGCTCGTAATCTGCTCAATACTCAGCGGAGCATATACGATGCAATATCCACCGGGCTCCTCCTCATAGAGGAAAGCTACCCGGCCATCCTTCTGCATGGTCATGGTGCTATATGCCGAACCTCGGTCGCTGACCTGTAGGCCCAAAGTCCAACCTTGAGCAAAGGTCGTAGGAGTATAAGCATTGCTTCCATCGGCATTGTACTTCATCTCCTTGTAGAAGATGCTCACATAGCTGCGCCCGTCTCCCGTGGGCACGGATTGCAGCATGAGGTCACACTTGGCACCATCGCTCTTGCGGATGGCATTGACCAACATAATCTCTCCGTTGGTACTGTTGCGACCGAAGGAGAGACCATTGGCAACATCGTTGCTCGATACGGCCGTACCCCATGTACCGGTGGTATAGGTTTTATCCTCGAAGGTGAAGAGGTTGAAATATCTACCTCCTCCCTTGCGGCTACTGAGCACTACGGTGCCATCGGGAAGTTCCTCTATCTTAGGTTCATCGCCATAAGGTGCGGGACGGTCGGCTACCCTGCCAAGCACCTGCCACGAACCGCCAAAGTCATCGGAGTAGATAACGCGGTTACCTTCATCACGGGTCCACATGGAGCAGTAGAGACGGTAGTAGCGGCCCTTCTTGACGACGCGGCTCTGACATATCTTGCCCGAACCGATAAATAGGGATGACACGGTAGGGATATTATTCTCGTCGAGGAACAGATTGTATATGCTGTTGGTGACCTCTTCGGGCTGACTCCACTCCCACTTTTTATGGGCTTTATTATAGGTGGCGTAGAGGCGAGCTACGCGGTTGACAGCATCATCGGTAAGACTCTTTTCGGGTGTCCAGCGACCGTTCCAGCAGACGGTGCGTCCACACACCATCATCACCAACAGGCGGTTCTTCTTGCGGTCAGCAACAATGGCCGCATCACCAAAGCCTGTTGTCATCGCGTTGGTGCCACCTCCTTGGCCATTAGCGACAAAGAATTCATCGCCCCAGCTGTTGCCATTATCGGTAGATATACGGCATTTGATGTCTACCTCACCATAGCCAATGTCCATGCCACACGGACGATTATCTGAAATGGCGAAGATATCTCCATTAGGAGCTACCGCAATGGCGGGTATACGGTAGGGGAAGCCATTGATGTCAGGGGTATGGTAGAGGGTGCGCCTATCATCAAGGCTTCCTTTGCATTTCTCAGAAGACGCATTAGAAGTGTCACCGAAACCAACATCGTTCATTTGCTGGTCGGGAGAATAGATAAGCCCGTCAAGTGCCTCACGTCCCTCCTTATCGGTGAGCACAAAGGTAAACATCCACTTGTCGAGGCGATAGGCGGCATTGGTGAAGGGAAGTTTTAGGAACACCTTGTTCCAACCTTTCTTTAGTTGCACGGTAATAGGTTTGCGGGCAGCGAAATTCTCATTCTTCAACGTCACTTCCTTATTGCTGATGTTGATGCCTGTGTTCTCATACGAAGGAGCAGGAATGGGTGCACCGTTCAGCCAGATATTGGAGCCGTAGAGGTCCCACCGACCTGCTGCAGGGGCAGGATCCTGCTCGGAACGGCTGTAGTTCTGGAACTCGATGATTGCTCCAGCTTCCTGTTCCTTGGGCGAGTACACATAGGTCCAGGCGTATGCCGTCTGGTTATAGTTCGGTGCGTCATAGTAGGCACCGATGATGTTGTTGCCCCATGTGTGGCGCAGATATATGCCTGCTCCAGTGGCTATCCCAGTATGGTATACCTTTCCGTTATACTGATAATTCTCGGGTAGGATGTTGGTTTTGTTCATCTGCTCTTCGGGGGGGAACACCTTTGAGGCATCGCCTTCATTGGGGAAAGCCTCGGTGATGCGCCAACGCACATTGGTCTGCTTCACATAGGGGATGGGCTCATCCTTCAGCGAGTGGGCCTTGTGGAAAAGGAAACGGCGCTCCCAATCGGCAAACTCCTCGTATTCATCACCCCTGTTGGGAAGCATTACACCACCGCCGCCATTGGTGCCTCCATTGTTGCAGTTGTCAATATAGCGCTTGCCGCCGCCTACCCAGCCTCGTTCGGCCGATGCGATGATATTGGCATACACATTGTTCTGGACCATAATGTCGGCTACCGACTCAAGCTTGCGGTCGTTCCAGCAGGCCGAGATGGTACCTGCAATGGTAGCATCGCCCTTTTCCTTATAGTAGATGGTGCTCTTGTAGATGCCTACCAGGTCAGCAAACACGTCAAAATGGTTGGTGTAGTTGTAACGGCAATCAATATTGGCTTTGCCCGGAGCCGCTATTCCTCGGGTTCCCCACATCTGTGCGAGCGAGGCATCAAGCGCATCCTGTCCAATGCCGTTGATAGGGTTCCATATACCCGCTTTCTTGCCTTTGCTCTCCACGTGGGCTATCATCTCATTGAGATAGGCAGCCGTTGTGCTCACCTCATCGCCTCCTATATGTATATAAGGAGCGTCGGCAAAGACCTCTATCACCTCATCGAGGGCGGCCTTCAACGCCTTCTTTCCCTCCTCCGATTGCATGCTGAACCCCATGGCACGCTCAAAAGCGTCACTATGGCCAGGCATGTCAATCTCAGGTATTACGATGACGCCATGCTTCTTGGCTGCCGCCATCACGGCCTTGCACTCCTCCTGGGTATAATATTTCCCTTCATGGCGTGTCATGGATGACGCACTTGTAAGCTCGGGGTATGCCTTGATTTCGAAGCGCCATGCCTGGTTCTCCGTGAGGTGCCAATGGAAAGTATTCACTTTGAAGCGCGACAGCAACTCTATCTGCTTGATAAGTTCATCCACTGGGATATATGAACGCCCTGTGTCGTGCATGTAACCACGTAGCTTGAAAGCAGGCCAGTCGGTAATCTTTATTGCCGCGATAGCCTCATTTCCCTTCTCGTACCCCTCGGCCAATTGCATAAGTGTCTGCGTGGCGCGAATAACGCCTATGTTCGTCACTGCCTCGATTCGAATCTTGTTGGCCGACACTTTTAGTGTGTATGCTTCATTCTCGTATCCATGCAGCGCATAGTCGTAAGCACCTTTGATGCTCTTCACAAGGCTAACCTTGACGGCAGCTCCCTTTCCTGCAAGAGTACAACCATTGTCAACGAAGAATTCTTCGAGCAAAGGACATTGAACTGCGCCGTTACTATATGTGATGTTTATTGCACGGCTCAAGGTAAAAGGAGCCTTTCCCGTCTTCTCTACAACTTGAACTTTTGGAAGCAGATGCTCTACACCTGCTTGTAGTGACCTAGGCAAAAATATTGCTAATGCGACAAGCATTGTGACGATGATTCTTCTCATGGCATTTTTCGTTGACATACAGTTCATGGATTATGTGTTTTTCATTTACGATGCAAAAATAGGCTTTTTTTCCTATTTCCCCAAGTCTTCTAAGAAAATAGCCGCACATCGAGATGCGCGGCTATTCTTATATGCTCTTGTTGGAGATTACTTGGCTACTGCTTCAAGTTTCTTCATGATAGAGAAGATGAAGATGAATGATACGAGGCATACGCCAATCATTACAGCCCAGAGTACCCAAAGGGGGATATTCTTGTCCCACAATGTGGGGCCAATAACGGTGAGGTAATTGCCAATCGCTGTAGCTGCAAACCAACCACCCATCATCAGACCTTTGTACTTGGGAGGTGCTACCTTGGTTACGAATGAGATGCCCATCGGTGACAGCAACAATTCGCCAAAGGTTAGTACAAGGTAGGTAGAGATAAGCCAATTGGGTGATACGAGGTTGGCCTCGGCACCAGCACTGAGAGCAGTGGGGTTGGGCTGGCCAATAGATGCAACGGCCATGATAACGAAGCCGAGAGCTGCGATAAGCATACCAAGACCAATCTTACGGGGTGCAGAAGGTTCCTTACCTTTCTTCGCCAATGAGCTGAACACAGCCATTGATACGGGAGTCAAAGCAACAACAAAGAAGGGGTTGAACTGCTGGAAGATTTGAGGCAGGATAGGAGTAGACTCGGGCAATCCGATGTATTGGTATACGAGGAATGCCAAGCAGGCTACTGAAATGATTGCGGGAACTACCTTCTTCTTGTTCTGGAATATGCCGAACAAAGCGTATACGGCGATGGCTGCCACGGCAAGGTTCCATACGCTAATACCAAGGCTCATGAAACCTGTAGCGAAGGGTTGTGTGTAGTCACGTGCAAAGAATGTCAATGTCGCACCGTTCTGGTGGAAGGCCATCCAGAAGAAGAGTACCACGATGTATACGAGAACGAGGGCCACGAGACGGTCTTTTGTCTGCTTCGGAGTCAGTTCTTCTACTGCAACATCACCAGTCTTGGGCTGGGTCTTGGCGTTGTAGTCGGCGTGCTTGAATGTGCCACGGAAACCATAGTATATTGCAATAGAGGCAATCAGTGAGATGCATGCTACTGCAAAACCGTAGTGGTAGGCTTGTGACAGCTGGTCGAGGTATACCTGACAGAACTCGGGCATAGGCCCTACATAGCCCTGCTCGGCTTGCAGACGACCCAGTGTAGCGAGGTTCTCAGGGGTGATTGTATCGTCGAGGAAGTTGTGTGCCAACTCAGGGATACGTGCATGGTAGCTCAGGTTTGCCTTGCCGAGAATCCAGTTGGTAACTGCTGTAGCTGCGGTAGGAGCAAACATTGCGCCTATGTTGATAGCCATGTAGAAAAGTGAGAATCCTGAGTCGCGGCGTGTTGAGTATTTGCTCTCGTCGTAGAGGTTACCTACCATAACCTGGAGGTTACCCTTGAAAAGACCTGTACCCAAAGCAATCAGTGCCAATGCACCAATCATCATGGCCAAGCCCATGGTGTCGGCACCTGTGGGGATAGCGAGCAGTGCGTAGCCAAGGAACATGATGAAGATACCGATGGTAACCATCTTCCCATAGCCAAACTTGTCGGCAAGGATACCGCCTACCATTGGCAAGAAGTATACACCTGCCAAGAAAATTGAATAAAACTGTCCAGCTTCTGCTGCAGAGAAACCGAACTTCGCTTGCAAGAAGAGAGTAAAGATTGCAAGCATCGTGTAGTAGCCAAAGCGTTCACCTGTGTTCGCCAAAGCTAATGCATAAAGCCCTTTTGGTTGTCCTTCAAACATAAAATTGTGTTATTAATTAATGAATACTATTTTTCTAAAAACGAACAAAGATAATCATTACTGCGCAATCGGCCAAAAAAAACGCTGCATTTGAGGCTTTTTAAGCATGTATTAGAGGCTCTTGGCGGAATATTGCAGTGATTGCCCCTGTTTTTATGCTCCTGTTTCTGTAAATATGGGAAAATATGGGGCGTTTCGGAATGACGCGCTAAAACCAAAAATAGGCTACCCTCAAAATAAACTCTCCTCAAATAAGCTGCCCCAAACGAATTTCAGTAAAAAAATAAGGGATGTCCTTCATAGAACATCCCTTAAAAACCATAATGCTGTATCAGATTATTCCGGATGAATAGCCTCAGAGGGGCAAGCATCAGCGCATGTGCCACAGTCAACACAAGCAGCGGGATCGATTACATACTTGGTATCGCCTTCAGAGATAGCCTCAGAGGGGCACTCATCAACGCAAGTACCGCACTTGATACAGTCGTCATTAATTACGTAAGCCATAATACTATTGTTTAAAGTGATTCATACTAACACCGCAAAGGTAATGCTTTTCTGCACCCGATGTTCCCTTTTGCATGCCTTTTCTTCCAAATTTGTACGCTGTCTAAATAATATTTGTGCTTCCTCTTCGTTATACATTCGTATGAATGCTACAAGGCACATCGGCCATGCTTGGATAGTCGGCGTGGTGGCATTGATAATCTTTTCCATGCTGCCACAGAGGCACTTTGCGCAAGAGCGCAAGGTGCAGAACCGCCCGTATATCGATATGCGTCGCTGGCACTATGGCTTCCTCTTCGGCCTCCACATGCAGGACCTCGAATTTACCAACAATGGGTATGTGCATACCTTGGAGGATGGCACCGAGGAGGCGTGGTTTACGGATGTGGCAGCCTATAATCCAGGCTTTTCGGTGGGCGTGTTGGGCGAATGGTACCTTACACAACATTTGGCACTGCGCGTCGTCCCTACCATGCACTTTGGCGACAAGATGGTGCGTTTCCGTGAGCAGAAGAGTGGGAAAGAGGAGAAGCAGAATATCAAATCCACGTACCTCTCTGTCCCCATAAATGTAAAATATGCTGCCCAGCGCTTCAATAACTATCGCCCCTACGTTGTAGTAGGCCTATCCCCGATGATTGACCTCACCGTGAAGAAGCAGAAGGCATTGCTGACCAAGCGATTTGACATGGCGTTGGAGTTGGGCATGGGGTGTGATTTCTATCTGCCATTCTTCAAGTTCATTCCTGAGATTAAGTTTTGCTTCGGACTTACCGACCTGTTGGTCAAGGACCGTAGCGACCTCATAGACAAGAACCTGCTGAAGTATACCGAGTCGCTCGACGGGGCATCGAGCCGCATGGTGGTGCTCACCTTCTATTTCGAGTAGCATACTTCATTGGGCGGTATTCACCTTTTTTCTGCTTCCGACAATTTCTAAGGGAACATTCGGCGCATATGATTGTTATCGCTGCACAATAGGTGTAAGTGATGAAAAGATTTTTTGCGACCGTATGTATTGTGCTGCTGTGTGTGGTGCCAATGTGCTATGCGCAGCAGGGTGGTGATACTACAGGGGCTGAACGCCCCAAGGTGGCTCTTGTCTTGAGCGGAGGTGGTGCACGTGGCGCTGCACACGTGGGGGTGATACGCCTCATCGAAGAGATGCAGATTCCTATCGACTACGTTGCCGGCACCAGCATGGGAGCTATCGTGGGGGCTTTGTATGCCATAGGGTATACGGCCGACGAGATGGACTCGCTGCTCATGGCGCAAGACTGGAAGCTGCTGCTGAGCAACAACGTGCCGCGTTACATGCAGCCTTATGTGCTGCGTATGGCCGAGCAGATGTATCAGGTGAACATCCCCTATGTCAACAATGTGCGTACCGAGAGCAATGCACGCTATCGCGATGCCGGCATCAAGGTGCGCCGTAGCAGCGAACGGGCGTTTCCCAAGGTGCTGGCACGCCCAGGGCTCATCGATGGGCAGAACCTGCTCAACACCTTCACCGAGCTCACCATTGCCTATCACGATTCGATGAGCTACGAGGCTTTTCCCCGTCCCTTTGCGTGCGTGGCGACAGATATGGTCACGGGCAATGCCGTGGTGCTCGACCAAGGGTATATAGCAGAGTCCATGCGTGCCAGCATGTCCATCCCCGGCGTGTTCTACCCGGTATATAAGGATAGCTTGGTGCTGGTCGATGGGGGCGTGGTAAACAACTATCCCGTGAATGTGGCCCGTGATATGGGAGCCGACATTGTCATCGGCGTGGACCTGAGTACAGGGGCGCCCAATCCCAGCGAGCTGCATTCGTTTGCAGGCATCTTCGAGCGGCTCATCGGCACGATGGGGGCAGAGCTGCACCGGCGCAACGTCGATGACACCGACCTCCTCATCATGCCCAAGGTGGGAAGCTATCCTGTCATGGGGTTCGACACGCTACGCCTGAGCCAGCTGGTGGAGATTGGCTACCATACGGCCTTGGAGAGCAAGCCGCAGCTGGAGGCACTGAAGGACAGGCTGTCTGCCCAGTGGGGCGAGGAGCTGCAAGCCAATGAGCAGGACTCTGCACGGCTGAGGAGCACTTGTCACTTGTCAACAGCCAATTGTCGGTTGCAGGAGATTCTCGTCCGTGGGGCCGACCGCGACGATATACTGGCATTGCTGGCCCGATATGGCATCGAGGAGGGTGCTCCCTTTGGTGAGGACATGCTGACCGATGTCGTGGAGCGCATCTATGGCATGGGCACTTTCTCATCGGTGCAGTATCACTTGCTGGGCGAGGGACCCTATACGCTGGAGATGCTGCTGACAAGCAATCCGCTCAATCAGGTGGAGCTGGGACTGCGTATCGACTCCGAGGAGGCGGCAGCCGCACTCTTCAGCGTGGGCATCAATCGCCTCAAGCTGACGGGGCCGAAGCTCGACCTCACCACGCGCCTGAGCATCAATCCGTGGGTCGAGGCCCATGCAGCCTATGCTTTCCGCAAGGTGCCTCAGGTGAATGTGTCGCTCAAGTATTGGTTCTCCGATGTCAACCGCTTCTACAACAAGAGTTCGCATGCCTTCAACTACCACTTCTATGGCAGCGATGTGTATCTGTCGGATGTGCTCTCGCGCAATTATGACCTGCGTTTTGGTGCCCGCTATGACTACTTTCTCGTCCATGACCTCTATCGCGAGGAGCTGCCCGAGCGGAGCTATACCGATACGCAGAGCCACGACTCCTATGTGGGGCTCTACGCCTCGCTACGCAATAATCTGTTCAATGCTCCCTACCTGCCCACCTCGGGCTATGCCTACGGGCTGGAGGCTGCATATAATATAAGGAACCGCAGCCGCGAGGGTACCAACTTCTGGGCTTTACAGGCCAATGCCTCTGCGGCGTTCTCTCTGGGGCGTGGCACTGTGTTGCTGCCTGCTGCTTCGGTGCGCCTCCTCTTGGGCGATGCCGTGCCCTTTGTCTATGGCAACAATATCGGTGGCTACTTGGCAGGGCGCTATACCCGTCAGCAGATTCCCTTTGTGGGGCTTACAGGGTGTGAGTTCACCGGACGCCAATTGGCTGTGCTGCGCATGGAACTGCGGCAGCAACTCGCCTCAGACTTCTACTTCTCGGCAATAGCCAACTATGCTCATAGCTGCAACACGCTGGGCCAAGCCGCCGAAGGCGATGACATCTGGGGATTTGGTGGCGGACTGGTGTACAATACCACCATAGGTCCTCTCTCGCTCTATGCGCACTGGAACGACCTGCATCACCGCTTCGGTGCTTACTTCAGCTTCGGGTATGAGTTTTAGGGGGCTTTAGGTCTCTAGGGTCTTTAAGGCCTTTAAAGTCTTTAAGGACTTTAAGGACCCCCATCACCCTAAAACCCAATCACCGTCTCGCTCACGTACTGTCCGTTCTTGCCCACATGCATCAGCATGATGTCGCGTCCGTCGAGATTCTTGTAGTAGAGTGGCTCCTTGAAGTAGGAGTGGGTGTGTCCGCCGAGTACGAGGTCGAGGTGGCGAGTGCCGGCAATCAGGTGTTCGTCGTCGACGCCATTGCCTGTTTTCCATCCCAGATGCGAGAGGCACACCACTACGTCGCACCGCTCCTGCTCCTTGAGGATGGCTGCTACGGAGTCGGCTGCCACGATGGGGTCGCGGTACTTCACGCCCTTGCAGTTGGCCTCGGCCACCAAGCCCTCCAGTTGGGGACCTACGCCGACGAACCCGACGCGCACCCCGTCGACCTTGATGACGTGATAGGGGCGCACGAAAGCCTCCACGACGGTGCCCGTGAAGTCATAGTTGGTGGACACGATGGGAAACTCGGCCATGGCGAAGATGCGCATCATGTTGTCGAGGCCGAAGTCGAACTCGTGATTGCCTATGGTGGCCACATCGTAGCCGATGACATCCATCAGCACCACCTCGGCTGCTCCCTTGAAGAGGTTGTAGTAGAGCGAGCCTTGCGAGAAGTCGCCGCAGTCGACCAGCAGTGCCTTGGGATTGTCCTTACGCACTTGCTCCACGAAGGTGGCTCGGCGCACATAGCCGCCCAGCCCCGTCTTGCTGTCGGGCTCGATGCAGCTGTGTGTGTCGCTCGTGTGGAGGATGGTCAAATGGGGGCCTCTCCCCCCGGGCTCTCCCAAGGAGAGGGGGCTACTGACATCGCTGCGGGTATTGGAATTGGTACTTAAGGATTTATTTTCAGCCAATTCCTCAGAAGGAGCGGATGTGGTTGTTTTGGTTGCAATCGGGGATTCTTTTTTATCAGTCTTCGTCGCGATGCCAGCAGTCAGGCTCCTAATCCTCCCCTCCAGCCTTGATTCTATCATGTTGCCCTGCTTGGTTTGCTCCACGATATAGTTGGTCACCACTTGGCGCAGGGTGAGCGTGTCGAAGAGTCGGCGTTCGGTGCCGTCGCGCAGGGTGCTCATGCCGTCGTTTCCCTCGGCGAGGTAGTCGATGGTGGCTATGCGGTAGGTCTTGTCCTTACGGATGGGTTTTCCTGCTACGGTTGCCTGTGTCAGGCAGGGCTGCCCGTTTGCTTGGCCGATGACGATTTCGGCTCCGCTGATGCCCTGTCCGCCTACGGCAGCAAAGCGTCTGAAGAGGTCGAGGAGCTGCTCGCCCGTCAGCGTCAGCGTGAAGAGCTTGTTCTCGAAGGGGAACACCTTGTACACGTCGCCCACCGTGATGTTGCCCTCGGGCAGCGAGCTGCGCAGTCCGCCCATGTTCATGATGCCTACGTCGGCCATCGTGCCGCCATACCTCAGGGCCGCCTCTCGCAGGATGTCGGCCGTGAGGTTCGACAGCAGACTCTCGGGGCGCCCAGCCTCCATGTATTGCTTGCTCACGCCCAGTACGGGTGCCTGTATGCGGCGCACCTCTTCTTGGAAGCGTGTGAGGTATTCTGTTGCCAGGGCATGGGGTACCGAGTCGAGCGC